>CADBRC010000241.1 GCA_902796985.1 uncultured Spirochaetaceae bacterium | reverse complement strand
TGTAAGAGCCGCCTGAGCCGGAGGAACCCGAGGAAGCGGAGGTCGATGATGAGCCGGAGCCGCCGTAGGTCTCCCCGTCGCTGCTGTCAAGCTCGCCGTTACCGGGGCAGGCGGTCAGAAGCAGGGCCGCCAAGATACACAGGGAAGGCAACAAGCGTGAGCTGCGCTCAAGCTTGCATAATAAGGCCGCCCCCCCCCCGTAAATTATTACCAGATATAGAGTTACCTATAGTATCGATAATCATACCATTCAGCCCCTTCATACTTCACGCACCCCCAAAACAGCAGGGCTCCGGCCGGAACGCCCCGGAAGCCATACAGCAATTATAACACATTTCCGAACGTTTTCAAGCCACCTGCAGTGATGGACATCGACTTGAGGAATCCCGCGAAATGCTATAGAATGGGCCTACGTAATTCTACGCCTTTAAGGAGTTTTATATGGCAGAAGAGAAGAAGCCCAAGAAGGAGCACAAGATAGTGTCCGCTTCCACCGGCGAGGCAGTCAAGCCGGGCAGCAGGCCCGCCGCCAAGCCCGGAGCCGCCGTCCAGCAGACCGGCAACGCAACCGGCCTCCGCGTCGGGGCCGTCATCCTGTGGCTGGTCGCCGTCGTGTTCGAGGTGCTCGCCATCGCCCTGTTCATGGAGAAGCTGCTTGTCCTTCCCCAGATCCAGCCGCTGTACAAGGCCATCGCCGCGCTCGTCGTCGATGCAATCTGCGTCATCATCGGTTCCACCCTGTGGAAGAAAGCAAACCACATTGACCCCGCCTCCCAGAAGAACGCGCTCAAGTTCTGGCTGTGGAACAACATGGGCGTGCTCGTCAGCGCGGTCGCGTTCATCCCCTTCATCATCATCCTGCTCAAGGACGAGAAGGCCGACAAGAAGACCAAGGCCATCGGAACCGCCGTCGCCGCCGTCCTCATGCTCATCTGCGGCCTGTCCAGCTACGACTGGAACCCGCTCTCGCAGGAGGCTGTCGCCGAGGCCAACAAGGGAACCGGCGTGTACTGGACGGAGCACGGCAAGAAGTTCCACCTGTACGAGGACTGCCAGGCCCTGGACCGCTCCGAGACCCTGATGACCGGAAGCGCCCAGGAGGCGATCGACGCAGGCAAGGGAACCATCTGCAAGTTCTGCGAGAAGCGCTACGACAAGGAGCTTGCCGCCGCTGAGGAGACCCAGGCACTGCCTGAGGCTGCCGGAGAGTAAGCCGGGAACGAAGTTCCCCAAACACAGGCCCTGGGTTCCGCCATGTCGGCGCGGCTCAGGGCCTTGCCGTTTCCGTCCGCTCCTGGGCGGCGTTCCGGTACTTGAGCGGGGTGATCCCCTTGTAGCGGCGGAAAATCTTTATGAAATAGCTGAAATCGTTGAAGCCGCAGCTGTAGGCTATGTCGGAGAGCTTGTCCTGTCCGTCGCGCAGGTGCGTGCAGGCCATGTTCACCCGGAACCAGTTGAGGTACTCTATGGGGGACCGGCCGGTCGTATCCTTGAACAGGCGGCAGAAGTATTTGGGCGACAGGTGCGCCGTTGCCGCCATGTCCTCAAGCGAGATGTCCTCGCTGAACTTTTTCTTTATGAAGCTTATGACCGCCTCCATCTGTTCTTCCTGCCGGAGCCTGCTTGCCGACAGGGACTTCCTCTGTATGTAGAGACGCTGGCTCTTTATCTCCCCGAACAGGAGGAAGAGGCTGGCCGTCACGACGAACTCAAAGCCCTCCCCCTGCGTCTTCATCGCCTCAAAGAGCCCCCGCACGATGGAAAGGATTTTCGTGTTCGTGTGCGGGATTACGCTGTCAAAGATGACGCTCTCGCTCACGACGGACGAGATGAAGTCGTCCGGGTAGTAGCTCCTGAGGCGCAGCATGTCCATGTCGAATACGACGGACTCGTAGAGGGCAGCTCCCTTCCGCTCCGCGTCCCCGTGCAGCACCTTGCTGGGAATGAAGCAGACGTCGTCCTTTTCCAGTGCGGCCTCGTGGTCGCGGACAAAGATGTTGTAGGTTCCGGATATGACGTGTATGAGCTCGAACTCCGTGTGCCACATGACGGGCAGGTCGTAGCGCGGGTCCACCGTGTTGTTCAGGTAGTACTGTATGGGAAAGAGCACCGTCCCCCGCTGGATTTTCTCCTGCGAGCCGGGCGTACCCTTCACTTTCAGAGGATGCTCGGAATACTCGTTGACAAGCACTTTCGTCATATTTTATTCTGAATTATATCACTAGCGCGTTCGTCTTTCCAGTACTATACTTATATCATGATTGAGAAGAAGATATACGGGAACCCCGTCGAGACCGGTGCGGTCGCCGCCGGTATGGACGGTACAAGGGAAGACGGATGGCCTTTCGCATGGCGGCGTACGATGCGGACGGACGACATCGTGTTCGGGCTCGGCGAGAACATGCACGGAATCAACAAGCGGGGCTTCCGCTACGTCAGCTGGTGCTCCGACGTGCCCAACCAGGGCGAGTTCACGCCCTCCATGTACGGGGCGCACAACCTCATCATCATATACGGGCCCCGGGACGGCTCATGCGAAGCCCTGTTCTTTGACAGCGCGTCGCGGGTGACGTTCGACATCGGCTATAGCGAAAAGAACACGATCGAAGTCACGTCGGAGGACACCGGCATTGTCCTCTATACGATAACGCCGGACACAGACGGGCGGGAAGGCGTGAGCGTGCTGAACGACGTGGTCCGCCAGTTCCGCACCCTCATCGGCCGGAGCTACATACCCCCGCGCTGGGCCTTCGGCTTGCAGCAGAGCCGCTGGGGCTACAAGACGGAACAGGACATCCGCGAGGTGACGGAGGGCTACCGGAAGGCGGGCCTGCCGCTGGACTCCGTGTGCATGGACATAGACTACATGGAAAGCTACAAGGACTTCACCGTGGACACGGCGAAGTTCCCGGACCTCGCGGGCCTTGCCCGGGAGCTGAAGGATGACGGAATCCGCCTGGTTCCGATAATCGACGCGGGGGTCAGGATTGAGGAAGGCTATGACGTGTACGACGAGGGGATGCAGAAGGACTACTTCTGCAAGAAGGAGGACGGAACTCCCTTCGCCGCGGGGGTATGGCCGGGCCGCTCGCACTTCACCGACTTCATGCGGGAGGACGCGTCGGAATGGTTCGGCTCCAAGTACGAGGCCCTGACCGCACAGGGAATCGAGGGCTTCTGGAACGACATGAACGAACCTGCGATGTTCTACTCCGACGAGTCCATCCGGGAGGTGTTCGACAAGATAAAGTCCTTTGAAGGGAGGCGGCTGGACGTGGACTCCTTCTTCAAGTTCACGCCGCTCAGCGGGAGCACCTTCAACCGCATGGACGACTACCAGCGCTTCTACCACGAGGTCAAAGGAGAAGACGGCACGGTTACGCGGATGCGGCACGACAAGGTCCACAACCTCTACGGCTCCTTCATGACGCGGGCGGCTGCCCTCGCCCTGCGGAAGCTCTCGCCGGACAGGCGCATGCTCCTCTACAGCCGGGCCTCCTGCATCGGGGCGCACCGCTACGGGGGCATCTGGACGGGCGACAACGCGGCGACCTGGGAGCACCTGCGGCAGGAGGTGAAAATGCTGCCCTCGCTCAACATGGTCGGCTTCCTCTATTCCGGCGCGGACATCGGCGGCTTCGGCGGGTCAACGACGCGCGAGCTGCTCCTGCGCTGGCTCGCATTCGGGGTCTTCACCCCCCTCATGCGGAACCACAGCGCATGGGACACCAGACGGCAGGAGTTCTACGCATTCGGGGACGTGGAGGACTACAGGAGCGTGCTTGAGCTGCGCTATGCCCTGCTCCCCTATATCTACAGCGAGTTCGTCAAGGCGGCGCTCGGCGGCGGCATGTACCTCCGCCCGCTCGGATTCGACTTCCCCGGCGACGACAGGGCCCTGCGGTGCGAGGACGAGCTTCTTGCCGGCGAGGGACTCCTGATCGCCCCGGTCTGCGAGGAGAACGCGCGGGGCCGCTACGTCTACCTGCCCGAGGACATGACGCGGGTCATCTGGCGGAAGGGCAGCATCCGGACGCAGGAGATGGCGAAGGGTTCCTACTATATATATGTGCCGCTGGATTCCGTCAGCTTCTTTGTCAGGAAGGACCGCCTTGTTCCCCTCTGCGCCCCCGCAAAGGACTCGGCAAGCCTGGACACGTCGCATTTTACCCTTGTCGGCACGGGAAAGGCCTACGGGCTCTACGAGGACGACGGCTTTACCCGCGACATAGCGCTGGAGGGCCGCCTGAGGACGCTGACCCGCTGAGGCGGGGCCGCGCTCGCTGAGGCGGGGCCGGGGGGCACGCTGAGGCGGACACGGCTGCCCCGGCGGGGCCGGGTACATTAAGGCGGGGCCGGGGCGGGAAAGGCACGGCGGGCCCGGGGCAGCTCCGGCAGGAGGAACCCCGCCGGGCCCGGATCTGCCGGCCCTCGTTCGGCCGGGCCCCCGCGGTTCCGCAGGACATACGGGCGGGCTTCAGGCGGCTCCTGCCGGGCCCGCTTTGTTCATATCAAACATAATCGATAAAAACTGTAAAAAGCCGATTGACCCCTTGCTTTTTTGCCAAAGTCGTTCAATAATAGAGATGATACATTAATAGTAGATTCCGCCTCTTTCATACGGGCGGGCTTCTTAATTTACGGAAGGGGTTTTACAAATGACGAAAGATGAGATTTCTGCCGGAAAGGCAGTGGTCGGAATTGAATTTGGTTCGACACGGATTAAGGCAGTGCTCATAGACAGCACGTGCGCGCCCGTCGCGTCAGGAGCATTTGACTGGGAGAATTCCCTTGTGGACGGAGTGTGGACCTACTCGCTCGACGAGATTCACACGGGCATTTCCACTGCCTTCGCCAACTTGAAGAAGGACGTGCAGGACAAGTTCGGGGTCAAGCTGACCAAAATCGCCGCCCTGGGAATCAGCGCGATGATGCACGGCTACCTGGCATTCGACAAGGGCGGAAAGCTCCTTGTTCCCTTCCGCACCTGGCGCAACACGATTACCGGAGAAGCGAGCAGGAAGCTGTCACAGCTCTTTGACTATCCGATTCCCGAGAGATGGAGCATCGCCCACCTCTATCAGGCAGTCCTCAAGGGCGAGACGCACGTCAAGGACGTGAGCTTCTTCACGACGCTCGCAGGATACGCCCACTGGATGCTCTCCGGCGAGAAAGTGCTCGGCGTGGGAGACGCGTCCGGCATGTTCCCGATTGACGACAAGACCGGGCAGTTCAACACCCAGTTCATCCGACTCTTCGACGAGCTTGTGGCGGACAAGAAGTTCCCCTGGAAGCTTGCAGACCTCTTCCCCAAGGTCCTGCCCGCGGGTGCGGACGCAGGCCGCCTGACCGCCGAGGGAGCCAAGTGGCTTGACCCGACCGGCGAGCTGGAAGCGGGCGCGGTGATGGCCCCGCCTGAGGGAGACGCGGGAACCGGCATGGTCGCAACCAACTCCGTCGCTGCCCGCACGGGCAACGTTTCTGCAGGTACCTCCGTCTTCGCAATGGTCGTACTGGAAAAGGCCCTGTCCAAGGCATACTCGGGCAAGATAGACATCGTATCCACGCCGGACGGCAAGCCCGCCGCAATGGCCCACGCCAACAACTGCACGGGCGAGTACGACAAGTGGATCAATCTCTTCGGCGAGGCGGCAAAGCTGCTCGGAGCAGACTTCTCCAAGGGCAAGCTCTACGACACGCTGCTGGAGCTCGCGCTCAAGGGCGACAAGGACTGCGGCGGCCTCGTTCCCTACAACTACATCTCCGGCGAGAGCATGACCGGCTTCGAGTCCGGCCGCCCGCTCTTCGTCAGGACGCAGAAGGCCAACTTCACGCTGGCCAACTTCATCCGCGCACAGCTTTTCACTTCGCTCGGTGCCCTCCGCGCGGGAATGGACATTCTCTTTGACGAGGAGCACGTCAAGCTGGACAGGCTGACCGGACACGGCGGCTTCTTCAAGACGGCAGGCGTCGGCCTTCCCGTCATGGCGGCGGCGATGCATACCCCCGTCAGCGCACTCAGCACGGCGGGAGAGGGCGGCCCCTGGGGTATGGCCCTGCTCGCGGCATTCACGCTGGACGGCGGAGAGAAAAAACAGGCCCTTCCCGACTGGCTGAACAAGAACGCATTCGCGAGCGCGAAAGTGCAGACCGTGCAGCCTGACAAGGCGGACATCGACGGCTTCAACGCCTTCTTTGCCAACTACAAGAAGGCCCTGCCGGTGGAGCGTGCCGCCGTGGACAACCTGGACTGACAGAACGGGGCAGCAAGCAGGGCGGCTGCAAAG
>CADBRC010000240.1 GCA_902796985.1 uncultured Spirochaetaceae bacterium | reverse complement strand
TCGTCATTACCTGGAAGTATTTCGGTTTGTACATGATCCTGTATATTGCAGGATTGCAGGGCATTTCTGACGATATCCGCGAGGCGGCGGCAATTGACGGCGCCTCCCCGCTCCAGCTGAATGTGTTCATCATTCTTCCGCTGCTTCTTCCGACGATTGTCGTCACGATGTTCTTCTGCATCGTCGGTTCGCTCCAGACCTTTGATATTATATGGGCAATGGGCCAGGGCCATTCGGCCAATGCAGCCGAAACGATGGTTACCTACCTGTATAAGTTCGGCTTCACCCGTTCGCAGATGGGCTACGGAAGCGCGGCGGCTATCGTCATTTTTGTCATCTGCGTTACGTTCAATGCAGTGTATCAGAAACTTATCAATAAAGGTGAGTGAGGGGCAGAATGAATAAAACGAATACAAATGCCTTGTATAAAACGATAAAGATACTTTTTCTTGCTATAACCGCCTTTTATACGGTGTTTCCGCTGTGGGTCATGCTCTGGGGCGGCTTTAAGACGACCGGCGGCATTCGCGGCAATCCGTTCGGCTTTCCGAAAGAGTTCCAGCTCGGGACATTCGCAAAGATTCTGAATCCGATGACGTCTTCCTATTTTGCGAATCTTGCAAATTCGCTGATAATCATGGCAGGGTCCGTCGTGTTCGCCGTCATTCTCTGCTGCCTGACCGGATTTACCTTTGCGCGTATCAAATTCTGGGGCAGGGAACTTTTTTACAATTATTTCCTGCTCGGTCTCCTGTTCCCGCTCGCTGTCGCGATTCTTCCGATGTACCTTCAGATGCGCAAGGTCGGGCTGATTGATACGCACCTGGGAGTCATGCTTCCGCAGGCGGCGTTCGGCCTGGCGTTCAACACGATGCTGACGCGGAGATTCTTTGCGCAGATCCCGATGGAGCTGGAAGAAGCGGCGACAATCGACGGCTGCGGTAAGCTCGGCTTCTTGATCAGAATGGTCATTCCGCTTTCAAAGCCGATCATCACGACGATTTCAGTGCTTTCGCTGGTCGGCAGCTGGAACCAGTTCCTTCTTCCGCTGCTTATTCTGAACGATCAGAAAAAGTATACCCTGCCGCTCGGCGTCATGCAGTATCAGGGGCAGTATTCGACGGACTGGTCGCAGGTCCTTGCCTACCTGACGCTGTCGCTGATTCCGGTTGTCATTTTCTATGCGCTTGCACAGAAGCAGATTGTTGCAGGCCTTACAAGCGGCTCCGTAAAGGAATAAACTGCTGCTGAATCCTCCGCGGGCCAGTGCGAGAGCAGATGCTTTTGCACTGGCCCATTTTTTTCACTCCCTGTATCTTTGCGGGGTCTGGCTGGTTTTTCTGCCGGCGGGTCCGGCGGACTTCTGTTTGTGCTGCGGCCTGGCTGCAAGCTTTACAAGTAGAGGAATTTGAGTTATACTGTTTGATACGGAGGTTTTCAATGGAACTTTCACCGGAACTGGCCGGCGTTCTGGCCGACATAGACATGGAATTCTCGGATGTGATGCTGACGGGCAAGACCGTGGAGAAAATCGTCATAGGCAAGGAGCTTGCGGATGCGCTGGCGGCGAGCCCCGGCTGGGACAACACGATTATAGGCTTCCCTGTGGAGGTCAGCCCTGATCTGCCGGGCATGGACCACCAGTTCATCAGCTGCTGAACTGCCCCGGAGGAGGGGAAAGGAATCTTTCCTAAAACTTTTCAAAATTCTGGGTTTGATTATTGACATTCCCCTGTTAATCTATTATAGTACTCAAACACGATTCGAGTGTATGAAAGCTTGCTCTTGTAGCTCAGTCGGTAGAGCACATCGTTGGTAACGATGAGGTCAGCGGTCCGATTCCGCTCGGGAGCTTTCTACGATTTAATCAAATTAAGGAGAAACGTATGTCAAGCAAGAAGAAGACTGCGGTGGAGATTATTGCCTTGGCCTGCAGTGATTGCAAGCGCAAGAATTATACGACCTACAAGAACCGCAAGAATATAACCGGTAAGCTTGAGAAGAACAAGTTCTGCCCCTGGTGCAGGAAAGAGACTGTTCATAAAGAGACTAAGGTAAAATAATTTTACCTTTTATAGATTGAGACTTGGCCGGGAGCCAAGCTTAGGTCAGTAGCTCAGTTGGTAGAGTCCCGGTCTCCAAAACCGGTTGTCGCGGGTTCGAGTCCTGCCTGGCCTGTATTCAAGAGGTTTGTTGATGAAGAAGTTGGTCCAGTTTTGTAGGGAGTGCATGGGTGAGCTTGCGAAGGTTGTGTGGCCGTCCAGGAGCGAGGCTGTGGCTTCCGTAAAGGTTGTTATCTTTTCTACCGTTGTTGTTGCCTTGATACTGGGATTGCTTGATATGCTGTTTACCGAGGGGCTCAGGCTTATATTCTAGAATAGAAAGAGGGGCTTCTTAAAGCCTCTTTTTTTTGCTTGCCTTCGTTTTTTTTGGAGTGACGCGGATGTCGGAGAAGAAAAGAAATTACGAGTGGTACGTTGTTCAGACCTATACGGGTTACGAGCAGAAAGTTGAGAAAGAAATCCTGTCACTGATTGCGGACGAGAAGCTTGATGTAGAAAAAGGCAAGCAGTCCGGTTTAGATTCATATATGCTTCTGCGCTCGGTGAAGGTGCCGGTGCGGGAAGTGATGGGTTTGTCTAAGTCCGGCAAGCCTGTCAAGCGCAATGAGAAAGTTCTTCCTGGTTATATATTGGTGGAGATGAGTCTGCCGCAGGAGGCAGACGGGGTCGGTGGCCTGAAGGGCTGGAAGGATCCCTGTTCCAAAATCCGCAAGATTCAGGGTGTGAACGGTTTTGTCGGTACCAAGCCGACTGAGCGTCCCAAGCCCATCTCTGATGCCGAGTACAACAAGATTCTTCTGCAGACCGGAGAGGTTAAGGGCGATAAGGTTAGCTTTATCCAGCAGGACTACGACATCAACGATAAGGTCAAGATTACCGAGGGACCCTTCGCGACGTTCAGCGGTACGGTCGAAGAGATTCTTGCCGACAAGAACAAGCTCCGCATCAATGTGCAGATTTTCGGCCGTGCGACACCCGTCGAGGTCGATGTTACCCAGGTCGAGAAGATTTAGGGCTTTTAAATTTCACGGGCGGAGGTTCAGGCTTCCGCCTTGGAAATATGGGAGAAAGGAGACCGTCCGTTGGATCAGGCCCTTTCGCTAATACCACATCAGGAGATTCATTATGGCTCAGAAAAAGGTGACGGCTATTATCAAGTTGCAGTGTCCCGCAGGTGCTGCTACGCCGGCTCCCCCGATTGGACCTGCCTTGGGACCTCATGGCGTTCCCGCCCCCAAGTTCGTCCAGGAATTCAATGACCGCACCAAGAAGATGGAGAAGGGACTGATTATCCCTGTCGTCATCACGGTCTATCAGGACAAGTCTTTCACGTTCATCCTTAAGACTCCCCCTGCAGCAGTTCTTATCAAGAAGGCCGTCGGAATTCAGAAGGGTTCCGGCAACCCGCTCCGCGATAAGGTCGGTACGCTCAAGCAGAAGGATCTGGAGGAGATTGCCAAGACTAAGCTCCCCGACCTCAATGCGAATGACCTTGAGGCGGCGAAGAAGATTATCGCCGGAACTGCCCGCAGCATGGGCGTTGAAGTGGAGGCCAAGTAATGAAGCACGGAAAGAAATATGTTGATTCATTGAAGAAGTACGACCCCGCCAAGAAATATTCGATTTCCGAGGCCGTAAATCTGGTGAAGGATCTCCACTATGTCAAGTTCGACGAGACTGTGGAGCTTTCCGTCAGCCTGCACTTGGAGAAGAACCAGTCCGTCCGCGACACGCTCGTGTTCCCCCACCAGTTTGCCGGTGAGAAGCGCGTTCTCGTGTTCTGTAAGGATGAGAGGGTTCAGGAGGCCAAGGATGCCGGTGCCATGTACGCCGGTTCCACTGAGTTCATCGACAAGGTGAAGGGCGGCTGGACCGACTTTGATGTCGCCGTCGCTACTCCCGACATGATGAAGGATGTCGGCCGCCTCGGTATGGTTCTGGGCCGCAAGGGCCTCATGCCTAACCCCAAGACGGGTACTGTTACCAACGACATCGCGAAGGCTGTCTCCGAGCTGAAGAAGGGACGCACCGAGTTCCGCGCTGACAAGGGCGGGGTCGTGCACATTCCGGTCGGCAAGGTTTCCATGGATTCCAAGGATACCGCCGAGAACATCTCCGCCTTCCTGACGGAGCTGGACCGCAAGAAGCCCGCGACCGCGAAAGTAGATTTCATCCGCTCTGTTTCCCTCAGCTCTACGATGGGACCTGGAGTCTGGATTGACCACAAGGAGGAAGCATAATGGCAGTTCTTGCTAAGAAGCTCCAGCCGGCCAAGACGGCCGCCATCGAGGAAACCAGGAAGATTCTTTCTGAATATGAGGATTTCATCTTCGCGGACTACCGTGGGCTTACGGTCGAGCAGATCACCAAGCTCCGCCACAGCCTGAGGGAGAAGAACGCGCAGCTCAAGGTGTTCAAGAACAACTTTGCCCGCGTTGCGTTCGACGAGATGAAGATTGACGCCGTGTCGGAGTACCTGAAGGGACCGACCGCCATCGCGATGGTTAAGGAGGATGCCAACGAGGTCGCCAAGATTCTCTTCGACTTCAAGAAAGAGGCTCCGACCCTTGACGTGAAGGGTGCGTGGGTCGAGAAGGAGATCTACGATCAGGCGAAGATTGAGGCATTCTCCAAGCTGCCCGGAAAGAAGCAGCTTATTGCGATGCTTATGTCCGCCATCAACGGACCTGCCCGCCAGCTCGCCGCAACCTTGCAGGCTTACGTCGAGAAGAAGCAGGCTGAGGGTGGTGCAGCCCCCGCTGCCGAGACGGCTCCGACCGCATAAGGCGCGGCCCCGGATTTATTTCTTATTCAAACCGCAGTCAGGCTTCAATGTGCTGATTACTGTCTGCGGAAAAGCCTGAAGCAGACCAAGCGGTTCCGTAGGTTCCGCTCTGCGAGGCGTTATATCGGCCACAGATGTGGTCATGGAGAAGACAATTATGGCACTTTCTAATGATGAGATTCTGGACGCTATTGCGAACATGACGGTTCAGCAGGCTGCTGACCTGGTGAAGGCTATGGAGGAGAAGTTCGGTGTTACCGCTGCTGCTCCCGTTGCTGTTGCCGCTGGTCCTGCCGCCCCCGCCGCCGAGGAGCAGACGGAGTTCACCGTTACCCTCGATTCCTTCGATGCTGCCAAGAAGATTGGCGTTATCAAGGTTGTCCGCACGATTACCGGTCTGGGACTTGGCGAGGCGAAGGCTCTCGTCGAGGGTGCGCCTAAGACGCTGAAGGAAGGCGTTTCCAAGGCTGATGCCGACAAGATGATTGCCGACATCGAGGCTGCCGGTGGAAAGGCGAGCAAGAAGTAAATTGTTCGCTGAGACTGCTTCCAGAAACATATATAGAAGCTGACTCTTGAGACAAGCCTTCGGGGGCTTTCCCCCGGAGGTTTGTCCTGTCTTTTGAAATGCACGTACCCGGTTTATGGGACCGGTCATCAATTCCCATACGGAAAGGACTTCCGTGAGAGCTTCTGGATCTCGTGTAGAGCAAAGTTTTTGCTTGCTGCGGTTCCTTAGGTATCAGTTCTGACAAACCGCGAGGTATTTAATGTACGCGAAGACCAAAACAATCAAAAGGGAGTATATCGGGAAGGATATTAAGGATTTTATGCCCCTTCCGAATCTGGTAGACATTCAGCTTTCTTCATACGAAAGCTTCATTCAGAGGGAGAGGCTTGCCAAGGGCGAGAAGCCTCTGGAACAGGGCCTTCAGGAGGTGTTCAACACCACTTTCCCGATTACGAACCAGGAAGGAACCATGACGCTCGAGTTCGAGTCTTACAGCCTTGAATTCGACAACATCAAGAATTCCGAGATTGAGTGCAAGAAAAAGGGTATAACGTACAATGTGCCGCTGAAGGCGAACATCTCGCTCATCCTGAACGAGAGCGGCACCATTATGCAGAAAGAGATATATATGGGCGACGTGCCCCTGATGACCGACCGCGGTACCTTCATCGTCAACGGGGCTGAGCGTGTCGTCGTCAGCCAGATACACAGGTCGCCTGGAGTCATCTTCCAGCACGACAAGGGCGTGTATTCCAGCCGCATCATCCCCTACCGCGGTTCATGGCTTGAATTTGAGATTGACCAGAAAAAAGACCTCATCTATGCAAAGATAGACAGGAAGAAGAAGATTCTCGGAACTGTCTTCCTCCGTGCCATAAGCGACCCGGAGAAGGAAGGTTTTGACTTCTCAACCCGCGAGAAAATCATAAACTGCTTCTACAAGAGCGAAGAGGTTGCCGTCGCGGAGGATGCCAAGGACAGGGAGTCTCTGGTGAACCGTGTTCTTGCTTCTCCCGTCACGTTCAAGGGTGAGGACGGTGAGGATAAGGTTATTTTCCGTGCCGGCCACAAGCTCCAGTCCCATGACGTGGATGAGCTCGCCGCAAACCGCATTGAGAAAGTCAGGCTGATTGAGTTCAATGCCCGTAAGGAAAAGACCAGCAAGGACGAGTCCAATCCTTCGCTTGACAGCGAGGTAATCGTCAACTGCTTTGACAAAGAGGAAATCCTCTTCAGCAAGGACGGAATCCGCGCTGACATAGACGAGCCCTCTAAGGAAGACTGCATCGTTAAGGTCTACGAGGTGCTCCGTCCCGGCGAGCCGACGACCGTTGAGGCTGCAGATAAAGAAATCAACTCGATGTTCTTCTCAAGCCGCCGCTACGATTTGGGCAAGGTGGGCCGCTACAAGCTTTCAAAGCGGTTTGAATTCTACGGTTCCGACATTGCGCCCGAGCAGCTTCCCGCTGAAAAGTCTGAGACTGTCCTCGTTCCCCGTGACATCGTCCTGACGATGAAGCACCTGATCGAGGTCTCCATTGGCGATAAGATACTTGATGACATAGACCATCTTGGCAACCGCCGCGTCCGTTCGGTCGGCGAGCTTCTGACCGTCCAGTTCAAGACGGCCTTTGCCCGCATGGAGCGGATTGCGAAGGACCGCATGAACCTGAAGGAAGTGGATACCATAAAGCCTCAGGACCTCATCTCCATAAAGCCGATTGTCTCCAGCATCAAGGAGTTCTTCGGTTCTTCCCAGCTGTCCCAGTTCATGGACCAGTGTAACCCGCTTTCGGAGCTTACGCACAAACGCCGCCTGAACGCTTTGGGACCGGGAGGACTTTCCCGCGACAGGGCAGGTTTCGAGGTCCGCGACGTTCACTACACGCACTACGGCCGCATGTGTCCGATTGAGACTCCGGAAGGTCCGAACATCGGACTTATCGTCTCCCTTGCCATCTTCACCAGGGTCAACGAGTACGGCTTCCTGGAAGAGCCCTACCGCAAGGTCGTGAACGGAAAGGCAACGAACGAGGTGGACTATCTGACTGCAATGGAAGAGGACAATTTCTCCATCGGTCAGGTTACCGAGGGCATGAAGGACGAAGGCGACGGTACATGGTCGTTCCCTGATGAGATGGTTTCTTGCCGCCATCAGGGAGGCTACAGCTACCGCAAGGCATCTGAGATAAACTATATGGACGTGTCACCGAGGCAGGTCATATCTGTCTCTGCGTCGCTCGTTCCTTTCCTGGAGTATGATGACGCGAACCGTGCACTCATGGGCTGCAACATGCAGCGCCAGGCAGTACCCCTCCTGTTCCCGGAGCCGCCGCACGTCGGAACCGGTATGGAAGGCAAGACCGCCTACGATTCCGGCGTCCTCATCAAGGCAAAGC
>CADBRC010000239.1 GCA_902796985.1 uncultured Spirochaetaceae bacterium | reverse complement strand
CGGTCGCCCGGTCGTCAAAGCGGACACCGGCGGCAAGCACCAGGTCTGCATCGTGCATGGCGCGGTTGGCGGCATAAGAGCCGTGCATGCCGACCATGCCGAAGTTGTTGGAAGCAGAACGGGGAACAGCCCCGATTCCCATCAGGCTCGTGACGACCGCCGCCTCGTAGCCCTGAAGGAAGCCGCCGATGACCTCGGACGCCCTGAAGGTATTGCATCCGCCGCCCAGGTAGAGGACGGGCTTCCCGGCCTCCGCAAGGGCCTCCGCCATCGCCTGTATAATGGAAGGAACCTCTTCCTTGGGGGTTGCGTAGCGGGCCAGCCGGTGCGCGGTTCCCTTCCTGTGGAAGCAGCCTGCGTCCGGCCATGCGTCGAACTCGACGGCCTGCAGCTGCACGTCGCGCGGCACGTCAATCAGGACGGGGCCGGGCCGCCCGCTCGTTGCGATGGAGAAGGCGAGGGGGATGGCAGTCAGCAGGTCCTTCGCATTCTTGACCATCATCGAGTGCTTGGTTATGGGGAAGGAAAGGCCGAATGTGTCCGCCTCCTGAAAGGCATCGGTCCCTATCATCGCCGTGTTCACCTGCCCCGTAATCGCAATGATAGGCACGGAGTCGCAGCGTGCGTCTGCGATGGCGGTCAGCAGGTTCATCGCTCCCGGCCCGCTCGTCGCCATGCAGACGGCAGGAATGCCCGTGGAGCGCGCCATGCCCTGCGCGATGAAGCCCGCCGCCTGCTCCTGCCTGACGAGGACGTGGCGGATGGACGAGCGGCCCAGCTCGTCGTAGAGGGGGAGGATGGATCCTCCCGGAATGCCCGCGACGGTCTTGATTCCCGCCAGCTCCAGCAGCTTGATGATTATCTGTGATCCTGTTGCCTTTATCATACGAGGCAATTTTCCCTTTTACGGGAAGCTTTGTCAAGGGCGGGGAAGAAAAGCGTCCGCACCCCTATCCCTCGTAGAGCGACAGCTCGGGGTACAGTCCCTGTATGAATTTGAAGTGCTGGTCGCGCGTCCAGAGGGGGACGTCGTACTTGATGGCGGTGAATGCAATCAGCGCGTCCGCGAGCGGAACCTGTATTCCGTTCTGGCGGAGCGTCTGAAGGAGGAAGCCCGTACCCTCCCAGTCATACTCATCGTTGATGAGGTTCGTAAAGCTCTCAAAAAAAACGAGCATATCGGAGATTTCATCCTCTGATTGTGCCCCGTGCAATAGCTCGGCCCGGACAATCCCGCAGATGGAAAACTTTTCTGGGGTTATCCCTAGATTCATAAGCTCTTTTGGTTTCCGCCAAAAGTCTATAAGCACATTCGAATCAAATAAAATCATATCAGCCCAGCCTCCGGAGTTCGTTCACCGCATCCTCGTCAACGTCAATCGGACCTATCTCGTTTATGACATCCTCCAGCTTCCGTTTCGGCGGAATTGGCGGCGGGACGTTCTGGCGGATCCGCCGGATAAAGGCCTTGCGCTTCTCCTCGGCCTCCTTGCTCTGGATAATCCGCACGGGCCGGGAGGCGGTCTTTGCCAGCTGGTCATAGTCCTCCACCGAAATCATTACGCATTCGGGGACGTTGTTCTTCACGATGACGCGGATACCTTCGGCCTTCACCTCTTCAATCACCTTCCCGGTCTCGCCCTTGTTCAGCCGGCTTATCGGCACGAACGCATACAGCAGTTTTGCCGCCGTGTCAACGTCATATTTCATGCCATACATATCCCGCCTCCTGCTGGTTGATTTGTCAGCCTATATATTGACAAATATGATTATAAGAGGTGTCGAGCTATTTGTCAATAAAAAAGGAGTGAGATGAAAGGGTGAGATATGAGGGTAAAAGCACAGACCCATTCTCAATGTCTTGGCAGATATACGGGTGCATGCGTTAGGACCGGTTTACTCAACGAACAGGGAATTGTAGTCGAAGTGCAGGTAGAATTCCCGCTCTGCATCAAGGTAGTCAAGGTAGTTGTCCTTGGTCAGCAACCCCCGTCCTTCCTTCATGTATTCGAGCATGAGACTGTTTATCCACTCGCCGTAATGTGCATGGTCTTTATAATTGTCCAAGTTCGTGACGAGGTCGAACTCCGTGTTGAACGAATAGAGCCTTATGTTCCCGCAAGAGAGGATAAGTTCTATCGCCGTCCTCTCAATCTCAAGCTGCTGTTCCAGCGTCCCTGTCTCATATAAACCGCCCCAGAACACGATGCTGTACGGCGGGAAGAAACAGAAGAAGGTGCACTGCGGGTTTTCCTGAGCCAGTGCTGTCACATTCTGCGTTATGTTTTCTATAGTATCCTGCAAATCCTTCTGCGACAGCGGGACCTGTTCCTCAGGCTCGGAGAAACATTCTCGTTCCTCTCCCTCATAAGAAAAAACAGCTTCCTTCCCGAATGTGAACTCCTTCATCCAGTTGCTATATCTGTCAAAATCCGTACAGCCGCTTATTCCTGTCCTGATGGAATTGTACACTATAAACGCACAGACAGAAAATTCTTCCCTGTTGAAGACATAATTGACATCATTAAGGATATTCTTATCATAGAGATAAGTCG
>CADBRC010000238.1 GCA_902796985.1 uncultured Spirochaetaceae bacterium | reverse complement strand
GTTTATCGTGTAGCGGTATTCCTTTCCGTCCTTGTTTATCTGGAAAACCTTGGTCGGGGCGCAGGGGGAAATCTCGTCCATCCCGTCATCGCTCGCAATCACCATCCCCCTCTTGACCCCGAGGTTCTTTGCCGCATGGGCATAGGTCTCAAGCAGGTCGGGACTGTAGACTCCCAGAACGGCATACTTGGCCTCCGCAGGATTCAGGAGGGGACCAAGCAGGTTCATGACGGTCTTTATGCCCAGTGCCTTGCGGACAGGGGCGGCGAAGCGCATGGCGGGATGATAGACCGGGGCCATCAGGAAGGCGAAGCCTGTCTGCCTTATCATCTTCTCCGTGTCGGCCGGCTTGTTGTCTATCTTGATTCCTATCGCCTCAAAGAAGTCCGCCGCACCAGACTTGCTGGAGACTGCCCTGTTGCCGTGCTTGGCGACGGTCTGCCCGCAGGCGGCGACGATGACGGAGCTGAGGGAGGAGATGTTGAAGCTGCCCTTGCAGTCTCCGCCCGTACCAACAATCTCCGCGATGGAGTCAGAGTCCACGTTGAGCGGGGTCTTTTTATGAAGGAGAACCTCCGCGCATCCTGCGAGCTCGTCCGCGCTTATGCCGTTCCCTGCCATGGCGGTCAGCATGGATGCCGTTATGCGCTCGTCTATGTCGCCGTCAGTCAGGTTGTCCATGAAGAGGGCCGCCTGCTCCCGGCTCAGGTGCTTCTTCTCAAAGAGCAGCTGGTTCAGGTATGCGGTGGCGGGGAATTTTTCGCGCCGGTAGTTGAGGAAGGACTTGAAAATCTCGTCCCCCTGCTGGCTCGCTATCGATTCCGGATGGAACTGCACGCCCTCAATCAGCATCGTCTTGTGGCGGACTCCCATGATATCCCCGTCGCGTGACCTTGCGGTGACCTCAAAGTCCTTGCTGAGCGTGCTGCCGTCTATTGCCAGCGAGTGGTAGCGGGTGAAGGATGCCTTGAGCCCGATTGTCCTGAACAGGCCCTTGCCGTCAAGGTCCAGCTCCTCAACGACACCATGGCAGATTCTCTTTGCCTGTATGATTTTTGCCCCGAATGCCTCTCCGATTGCCTGATGCCCCAGGCATATCCCGAGAATCGGGATTTTTCCCGCAAAGTGCCGTATCGCCTCCACGCTTATGCCCGCGTCTGCCGGTGCCCCGGGTCCGGGGCTTATGACCAGGCGGGAGGGCTTCATGGAGTCAAGGTCCTCCAGAGTGACTTCCTTTGAGCGGACCACCTGCACCTCGTCCTTTGAGAGCCTCTGCAGGGCCTGGACCACGTTGTATGTGAAGCTGTCGTAGTTGTCGATCACAAGTATCATATCAAAATCTCCTTATTTCCCAATCTGTTTTGGAACCTCGAAAAACGTCGGTTTTGCCTTGAGGCTACGCTGGCGGTTCCGAGGTAACTCTGGAACCGCCAGCGAAGCGTCAAGGCAGATGCGATGTCGTAAGTCGCGCTATTATATGCGACTGACCTTGCAAGCAAGGTTCCGACTCGTTGGCACTCTCTAAAAATTGCGCGGCGCGCGATTTTTAGAGATGCCGTTTTCCTTCCAGGACGGACCTGAGCGCGCCGAGCTTCTCGTTTGTCTCCTCCCACTCGCGGTCGGGGTTCGAGTCGTAGACAATGCCGCCCCCCGCCTGCAGGGTCCAGGTGCTGTCCTGCTTGAGGGCACAGCGGATTCCGATGCAGAAGTCCAGGTCGCCGGATGTCTGAAGGTAGCCAATCGCACCCGCATAGAACCTTCTCTTTATGTGCTCCAGGCCGCTCAGAATCTCAATCGCGCTTATCTTGGGTGAACCGGAGACTGTTCCGGCGGGGAAGGCGGAGCGAAGCACCTGAATCTGCTTCATCCCGGCCTTGACCTTGCCCTGCACGTCGCTGACCAGGTGCATGACGTGGCTGAAGAACTCGCAGTCCATGAAGCGGGTCACCTCCACGCTGCCGCTCTCGCAGACCCTGCCCAGGTCATTGCGGGCCAGGTCAACGAGCATCAGGTGCTCCTGCCTTTCCTTGTGGTCGGCGAGCAGCTCAGCCTTCAGCGCGTCATCTTCGAGCGCGTCCTTTCCCCTCCGCCTTGTTCCGGCGATGGGGCGTATGGAAGCGATTCCCTCCCGCACGCGGACAAGGCTTTCCGGCGAGGAACCGATCAGCTGCCTGTCGCCGAAGTCCAGGTAGAGCAGGTAGGGGGAAGGATTGAGAGAGCGGAGCCGCCTGTATATCTCCATCGCCGATGACTCGCACTCAAGCTGCAGGCGGCGGCTCGGGACGGCCTGGAAGATGTCGCCCGCGACTATCCGCTTCTTGAGCTCAACGACCTTGTGCTTGTATTCCTTCTCGGACAAGGCGAGGTCTGTCAGCGTCCTGCATGGCTTGGCCTCCTCGGGCGGAGCCAGGTAGCTGAAGTCCAAATCGCCCAGCCTGGTCTTAAGATTGTCAACGGCCTTCTTAAGGTCAATCTGGTGCTCGGTGTAGTTGAACGCAAAGATGTGCATCGTCTCGGTGAAGTGATCAAAGACGATGTAGAGATGGCCCACGATAAAGTCGCTCTCCGGGATTTTGAGCTCGTCGGTCTGCGCTGCCAGGTTTATTGTGTCGCACCTCGCGCAGAACTCGTAGCTCAGGTATCCGACTCCGCTCGCCGGGACAGGGATTCCCTTTACCGGCAGCTCGTTCTCGCCGGCGACGTAGAGCAATGCGTCCAAAATGTCAGGCTTGTGGAGAATCCTGCTCCCCGGAGCGATTGTCTCCGCCTGCCCCCCGGACTGAACAGTCTCCACCGTGAACGGAACCCGGCGGCCATCGATGATGAATGCGATTCCGTCGTCGTCCTGAAGGATGTGGAAGGTCTCCTCCGCCATAAGGATTGAGTAGCGCTCCTTGCCCAGGTTGAACCTCGCGCTCTCCAGGATGGCCTTGGCCCCGATCTTACGTGCGAGCGAGAAAGGCGTGTACCTGTCGCTCGGCAAACTC
>CADBRC010000237.1 GCA_902796985.1 uncultured Spirochaetaceae bacterium | reverse complement strand
GCCGGGGGGCTACCCCGGCGAGTTCCAGGGGGGACTAGCACCCCCCAGAAAAAAACTCAGTCAAAGGCATGTCCGGCAGAGCCGAACGCGTTCTTGTTCTTATCTATGTACATGGCCTTCAGCTCGGCGCGGGCCGGTCCGAGCAGCTTGCGGGGATCGAACTCCTCGGGGTGCTCGACCAGGATGCGGCGGATGGCGGCGGTCATGGCAAGGCGGCCGTCGGAGTCAACGTTGATCTTGCAGACCGCGCTCTCGGCGGCCTTGCGCAGCTGCTCCTCGGGGATACCGACGGAGTTCGGAATCTTTCCGCCGTACTTCTCGATCTCGCGGACATACTTGATCGGGACGGATGAAGATCCGTGCAGGACGATCGGGAATCCGGGCAGCTTCTTCTCGATGGCGGCGAGCACGTCGAACGCGAGTGGCGGAGGAATGAGGACTCCGTCCTTGAGCGTGCACTGCTCGGGCGTGAACTTGCAGCGTCCGTGTGAGGTACCGATGGAGATGGCGAGTGAGTCACATCCGGTCTTGCTGGTGAAGTCGATGACCTCTTCCGGCTTGGTGTACTTGCTCTCCTCGGCAGCGACATCGTCCTCGACTCCGCCCAGGACTCCGAGCTCGGCCTCGACCGTGACATCGTGCTGGTGGGCATAGTCAACGACCTGCTTGGTCAGCTTGACGTTCTCGTCATAGGGAAGGGCGGATCCGTCGATCATGACGGAAGAGAAGCCGTTGTCAATGCAGTCCTTGGCGACCTCGAAGTTGGGGCCGTGGTCCAGGTGCAGGACGATCGGAATCTCAGCACCGAGCTCCTTGGCATACTCAACGGCACCGCGGGCCATGTTGCGCAGGATGAACTTGTCGGCATACTGCCTGGCTCCCTTGGAGACCTGCAGGATGACGGGGGACTTGGTCTCGACACAAGCCTGAATGATGGCCTGCATCTGCTCCATGTTGTTGAAGTTGTAGGCGGGAATCGCATAGTGGCCCTTCATGGCCATCTCAAACATGTGCTTTGTGTTTACGAGTCCCAGCTCTTTGTAACTAATCATAATCACTCCTATAGAAGGTTTAGAAGATTTCACCTGTTAGCATACGCTTTTTCAGTGCGAATTTCAAGAGCGGGAAAGCCGGCGTGTTTTTTTTGCTTGCTTTTTCCCGTAGAGGGGGTATAATAGACTTTGAAAACGTTTTCGCAAACGTTTTCAATTAATGCAATCATACCTGGCCAGGAGGTTCCGATGAAGGTTTTTTGGGAGAATCCGGAGATACAGCAGCTGAACAGGCTTCCCATGCGAAGCCCCCTCATCCCCTATGACTCGGCGGAAAAAGCCTCGGCGGACGCAGCGGCGGGGCCCGAGTCCCGCCCCGTCCCGGACAGCCCCTGGTTCAAGAGCCTTGACGGCACGTGGAAGTTCACCCTGCTCCGCTCACCCAAGGACGACGATGCGGGTTCCCCGGTTTACGGCTGGACTGCCGCTTCCTACGATGCGGGCTCCTGGGCTGACATACAGGTTCCCGGCAGCTGGACGGTACAGGGATTCGATGACCATCCCCACTATACGAACGTCCAGATGCCCTTTGACATCATGCCCCCGAACGTCCCTGAGAAGAACCCTACGGGGCTCTACCGCCTCTCCACCCGGATTCCTGACGGCTGGAAAGGCCGCCGGGTCGTGCTGCACATCGGTTCTGCGGAAAGCTGCCTGGAGCTGTTCGTCAACGGCAAGCGTGCCGGGGTGTCCAAGGACACAAGGCTTCCCGCCGAATTTGACATTACCCCCTGCATTCCCGAGGACGGCAGGCTGGAGATTGCCATAAAGGTCATCCGCTATTCCGACGCGTCATTCGTGGAGGATCAGGACCAGTGGTGGTTCGGCGGCATTCACCGGTCGGTCTACCTCTATTCCACCGAGGCGTACTTCATCGAAGACGTGGAGACTCTGACCCGCGTGGAGGACATGACGGAGGACGGGCTCAGGGGAACGGGCATAGTTCCCCTTAAGGTCAAGCTGGGCTATGCCGCCCTCTGCGACGGGGCGAACCGGCAGACCAACAGGGACATGGACAAGAAGGAAGTCTGCGTCTCCTACAGTATCCGCAAGCTGGGCGGAACTGCCGCCAGGGGCGTCCTCGGCGCAGAGGCCATGAGCGGGGCGGTGACCGGCAGCTACTTCTACCGGATGAACCTGCGGGAGGCCGGCATTACGCTCAAGCTGGACAATGTCCTCCTCTGGTCGTCGGAGCACCCCGAGCTCTATGTCGTCACGGTCACCCTGTCCGAGGGCAACGCGGACAAGAAGGGGCGGGACATCGAGAGCTGCGCGTTCACCGTCGGCTTCAAGAGCGTACAGATAAAGTGCCGCGAGCTGCTCCTGAACGGAAAGCCCGTCTACATCCACGGCGTAAACCGGCACGAACACAATGAGAAGACTGCCAAAACCCTGACGACCGAGGAGATGGTGCGGGACGCGAAGATGCTCAAGTCCTACAACTTCAACGCCGTCCGCACCTGCCATTACCCCGACGACGAGCGCTGGTACGAAATCTGCGACCGCTACGGCATCTACCTCCTTGACGAGGCGAACATAGAGAACCACGCCTACTACGACAACCTTTCCCGGAGCGACACATGGTTCTACGCCTACCTGAACCGCATCCAGCGGATGGTCCGGCGTGACAAGAACCATGCCTCCATCTTCGGCTGGTCGCTCGGCAACGAGTCCGGCGACGGCGGCAACCAGGTGGCGGCGGTCGCATGGATACGCAGGGTTGACCCGACCCGCCTGGTCCACTACGAAGGATTCGTCCGCCCGGAGCTGCATCAGGGCGACTTTACGCTGGACTCGCTCGCCCGCGGCAAGGGGCTGACCGACCTCATCAGCCCGATGTACCCGTCCATAGAGCTCATAACGAAGTATGTCGAGGAACGGGGGGACTACCGACCTGTCATCATGTGCGAGTACTCCCACGCAATGGGCAACGCCAACGGCAGCCTTGCCGACTACTGGGAGGCGATTGAGAGCCATCACGGACTGCAGGGCGGCTTCATCTGGGACTGGATTGATCAGGGCATCGCGGCGGAAAGCCCCGAGGGAGGCCCGGGGCAGGCGCAGGGCGGCAAGTGGTGGAAGTACGGGGGCGACTTTGGAGACACGCCGACCGACTACGACTTCTGCCTGAACGGGCTGCTTCTGCCCGACCAGACCCCCAAGCCCGGAATGGAAGAGTGCAGGCGGCTCTTCTCGCCCGTCCGCCTGGAAGCCATTCAGACAGCCTTCGGCCCGCGTCAGGGACTCTTCCGCGTCAGGAACAAGGCAGACTTTACGGACCTGTCCGACTGGAAGCTCGTCTGGACGATTTTTGTCAACGGCAGGAAGGAATCTTCCGGCGAGCTGCCGCTGCCCGGTGCCAGGCCGGGAGAGCAGGCGGAGCTGAAAATCGATGCCGTTGCCGCCGCGCTCGCGAAGTTTACCGGCGGAGAAGAAATCCTGTTCCGCGCGGACTTCATCTGGACGGATAAGGCGGACCTTGCCGTCAGGTGCCCCTGCCTTGCGGGGCAGGTCTGCTCGAGCGACGTGGTCATCATCCGCGAGGCCGAAGGGCTTCAGGACTTTACGGCTTCTTCCGCCCGGTCCGTGTCCCTGCCCGGAAGCAGCGTTAAGGAGATTGCGTCTGCGTTCAAGCCGACCCTCTGGCGGGCTATGCTGGAGAACGAGGGAATCAAGCGGGAGCTCTGCCGCCTGAACGACGAGGATGCCCCCTGGTGCTTCAACGGCAAGCCCACCCGGGACTGGATAAACAGGGGACTGCCGGCATTTGAGGCGAAGAAGTCAGGGGACGGATTCAGCCTGGGCGAGTTCGGCAGCTGCAGGCTCGCCGTCTCCGGCCCGAAGGCCCCGGACGGGAGCGATGCCCTCAGTCTGGAAAGCACCTTCTCGCTGACATCAG
>CADBRC010000236.1 GCA_902796985.1 uncultured Spirochaetaceae bacterium | reverse complement strand
TCCGTCCGCTCAAGATAGCCTTCGGTAAGCTGGGCATCCAGTGGAACATCGAGGGAACAACCCTGACGGTTTCATCTGATCAGAAGCTCAAGGTCAACGCTGACCTCGGCGGCATGATACCCAAGATAGACGATTCCCCCTGGCCGGGCTTTCCGCCGGATTTGACTTCCATCATGGTTGTCATCGCGACCCAGGTGGAGGGGACGGTCCTCGTCTTTGAGAAGATGTTCGAAAGCAGGATGTTCTTCGTGGACAAGCTGATAAGCATGGGGGCGCGGATTACCCTCTGCGACCCCCACCGGGCGGTTATCTCGGGCCCCTGCGCCCTGCACGGGGAACATCTGGTTTCGCCGGATGTCCGCGCGGGTATGGCGATGGTCATAGCGGCCCTGTCCGCCCGCGGGGAGAGCCGCATCAGCAACGTCTACCAGATAGAGCGGGGCTATGAGCACCTTGTCGAACGGCTTCAGTCTCTCGGCGCGCACATCAAGCGGGTGGAAGTAAAATAAGGGAGCCTCGAAAAACTTCAGTTTTTGAAAGCTGCCCGTAAATCTGTCAGTTGGACGGACGCTTGCAGTAGCGGTAGGTGAACCATGCCCCTGCGTACCGTCCGACAAAACGGCTTGCCGCCGCCTTGAACTTCCATTTAAAAGCCATTATTGCATACAGCTTGCCCTGCCGGGATTTTTTCAGGCAGTGGGCGACGGTCTTTTCCGCAGAAAGACCGTGCCTTACTTCTTTCCTCGCCCCTTTGGAGGCGACATTCGCGAATTCCGTGGAGACCGGTCCGGGGCAGAGGGCCGTCACCTTTATTCCCCTGTCTTTCAGCTCTGCGCGGAGGGCGACCGTCAGGCTCAGCACGTAAGCCTTGCATGCTCCGTAGACGGCGAAGTTCCCGAGCGGAAGAAATGAGGCGAGGCTTGCGACATTGATTATCCGTGCTCCCCGGCCCATGTAGGGGAGGGCATATCCCGTGATGCCCGTCAGACTGGTGCAGTCCAGGTCCACCATGTCCATCTCCCGCTCCGGGTCGGTCGCTGCGAACTCCCCGTAGCTGCCGAAGCCCGCGTTGTTGACCAGGACGCTTACGCAGAACGCGCCCCTGTCCTTCTCTTCGTCCAGCTTCTCCTTGAGCCGCAGTGCCCCCGCTTTGCCCGCTATGTCAAGGGGCAGGGGGACAATCACGGGCAGTTCCTTCCCGGCGGCACCCTGCTCTATCTCTGCCTTCAGTTTTTCCAGCCGGTCGCCCCGGCGGGCGACAATCCATATCTCGTCGGAGATAGTTTTACCTTCGGCTGCAAGCTGGCGGGCGAAGCACTCCCCCATGCCGCTGGAGGCACCGGTTACAATGCTGATTTTCTTCATATCCATACGGGCTCATTATAGCCCCTGTTCATACCCTTGTAAATGGACCTGTTCGGAAACGGTACTGGCAGGGAAGCTGCTGGCGTTGCCCAAGCCTGTTTCCGAACGGGTTTAATATTTGTCCCCGAACTGCCGATACTCACTGTATGGAAAAAATCGCCTTTGTCCCGCTTGTCCTTGCCGTCATTAAGGATCCGAGGACTATATTCATAACCGTTCTCATGATACTGTTCGTGGCAATAGGCAACTACGTGCAGAACTACGTCAAGAAAATCAAACCGGTCAAGAAGAAGAAGGCTGCGCCTCCTCCGCCACCGCCCAAGAAGGAGGAAGAAGAGGAAGAAGAGGGCGGCGGGGACGAGGAATAAAAGTAGACCTGTTCGGAAACCTCAGTTTCCGAACAGGTTTATTCTTTTCGCTCTGCCCTTAACTTGCCCACTGTAAAATCCGATAAAAAGGATTGAAAAGGTGGGTACTATGTTTAAAAAAACGAATAACAGAATGACAGCCGCCGTAAGCTACGTGCTTTTCACTCTTGCACTGGCCCTTACGGTCATCCTGATAGCAGGGCTGCTTCCGTCTGGCGCAGGGAGCGGCGGACTGGCCGCCAGTCTTGGCAATGCGCTTTACTCAGTATACGGATTCTCATCATTCCTTATTCCCATATTCCTCGTTGTGTCGGGGCTTTTCTGCATGGACGAGCACTGGTCTCCTCAGGGGCTCATCTGCCTTGCCATGAGCTTCATTCCCTTTTTTACGATTGCTTTTGCCGAGCATACTGCCCGCAGGATTGCCGTAGAGGACATAGGCCCCGTTGCCGTTACCAAAATCATCATTCTCATGGCCATTGCGATCCTTGTTGCCGTCATGGAATACCTGACAGCCCTCGTTCTGTCCACTCCGTCACTCCGCAAAGAAATTAAACCCAGACTGCGGGCCTACAAGGAAAAGACTCTGCTCACGGCGAGCAGCTTCATCAGGAAGAACAAGGAGTCTTTCACGCTCAAGCTCAAGAAGGACGTGCCGGATGAGCAGGATGACGACGTGAACATGGAGGAAGCCGGGACTCCGCTTACCGCCGGGAAGTCAGAGGCAGCTTCTGTCAGTGCCGTGCAGGCCGCTGATGACGACAGGCTTTTCGATGAGGCATACGAGACCTATGACGAGCCGGATATCCCCACGAATGACGGGCTCCTCGATGAAGATGCCGCGATAGAGCAGGCCGTCGCACGGAGCATAGATGCCGCTGTCAACGGCATGTTCGATGCAGACGGCAACCTGCTGGAGGAAACCCCGCAGGAGGAGTCCTCGTCTGCTCCTGTGAAGGAACAGCTCACCGGGGGGGATGTTGGTTACGACGATTACATCGATGCCTATGAGGACGGTCCGCTTGAGGGCATTGCGGTGGAGTATGCCATTACTCATTCAGACCTCATCCGCCTGGCAAACGCCATCATGGTATGTGAGGAAGCTCCCGTCATGGACGAGCTGCCTGTGGAGGAGCATGAGGTCCGGCCTGTCCTGATGGAAAGCCAGCCTCTGGCTGCCATGCCGTCCCTTTCTCCCGTCTTTGAGAAGATGGACTACGATGCCCAGATGGAAGCAGGGGACGAGATGCCCCCGCAGTATATGGACGCACAGGTTCAGGATGCAGCGGCCGGGGAGCCGGATGACGTGCTCTCTGACGGGCTGACCGATGAAGCGGATGACGGGCAGCTGCAGGCCGATGAGCAGCTTCTGGACATAGACGAAGAAGTCAACATCGAGGAAGAGGAGGAGATGGCGGAGGAGCTTCCGTCGGAGGAGTCCAGTGACTTCGACATTGTAGAAGAGGAATCCGTTGTCACAGAGGAAGAGGAGGAGCCTCAGGAAGAGGAAGTTTTGCCCCAGCACGTGGATGCCCTGCTCGACCCGGACGATGCCTCTGGCGACGCTCACGGAGAGCTTGTGCCTGAGCCCGTGATACCGAGGGCGAGCATGCTTGCTGCTCCGGCAGTTCCGGCAAAACCCCGTGCCCCCTATGACATTTCCACAGAGCTTCTCAATGAGTACGATGACAATCCCTACTGGATTATCGATGACGAGACCAAACAGGCTGCAGCCAACCTGATGGCGACGCTCAGCGAGTTCAGTATAAAGGCTGACGTGACGGGCATCCGCAAGGGGCCTGTCGTCACGATGTTCGAACTGCTCCCCGCACCCGGGGTCAAGTTGTCCAAAATCGCGAGCCTGCAGGACAACATAGCCCTCCGCCTTGCGGCAAGTTCAGTCCGCATTGTCGCCCCGATTCCCGGCAAGAAGGCCGTAGGAATTGAGATACCGAACAAGAGACGGGCGACCGTCTCCTTCCGCGAGTGCATTGAGCAGGATTTGCCTGAATGGAAGAAGTTCGGCGTTCCTGTCGTGCTCGGCAAGAACATACAGGGCGAGAAGGTCGTCATCGACCTGGTCAAGACTCCCCACCTGCTCATAGCCGGTTCTACCGGTAGCGGAAAGTCGGTCTGCGTCAACTCGATGATTCTTTCCATCCTCTACAAGAGAAGCCCGGATCAGGTTAAGATGATCCTCATCGATCCCAAAATCGTCGAGCTCAAGCTCTACAACGATATACCCCACCTGCTTACTCCGGTCATTACGGAGCCCAAGCGGGCGATGCAGGCACTTCAGTACTGTCTCTGTGAAATGGAGCGGCGTTACTCCCTGCTTGACGGTGTGGGTGCGAGGGACATCTCAAGCTACAACAAGAAGATTTCTGACCGGCACATAGCAGCCGAGAAGCTTCCGTACATGATAGTCGTCATTGACGAGTTCGCTGACCTTATGGCGACGACCGGCAAGCAGCTGGAAAGCGTTCTGGCCCGCCTTGCTGCGATGAGCCGCGCGGTCGGAATTCACCTGGTACTTGCGACCCAGCGTCCTTCCATAGACGTGATTACCGGCCTGATAAAGGCGAACATACCGAGCCGCATTGCGTTCATGGTGGCGAGCAAGACGGACAGCCGTGTTATCATAGACCAGATGGGGGCGGAGAAGCTTCTCGGAATGGGAGACATGCTCTATGCGAGTTCTACGGATCCCTTCCCGGTACGTATACAGGGTGCTTTTGTCTCCGACCAGGAGGTGGAGAACGTCGTCTCTGCTGTCAAGGAATGGGGCGAGCCGGAGTATATTGACGATGAGATTTTTGTTCCGGACGACGACGATGATGATGCCGAGCCGATGACGTTCAGCGACGGAAACGATCCTCTGTACGACAGGGCTTTGGACATCGTGGTTCAGGCTGGCAAGGCGAGTGCGTCCTACATCCAGAGGCGGCTCAAGATCGGCTACAACCGTGCGGCCCGCCTGGTGGAGGAGATGGAGGAGCGCGGCATAGTCGGCCCGGCGCAGGGCAGCAAGCCCCGCGAGCTGATTCAGGTTCCGTAGAAGAGAGGGTAAAAATGAAATATCGTTATATAGGATTATCCATATTTGTTTTCGCATTCTGCATCGCCCTGTGCGTTGCGAACGGGACTAAGGACACCACCAAGACGGAAAATCCCGTTACGTTGGACGAGAAGGGCGAGAATACCGCCGTCGCGAGCGAGGAGTCCGAGAGAAAAGTGGAGAAGGGCGAGTTCTCCTATTTTCACGATATACCCGTTGGTGGTCCCGTGGAATTCCACGAGGTCTGGGGTTACGTCATGCAGAACAGGGAGTATGAGTTCAAGAACGACATGAAGGTGACCGACCTGGTCTACTTCAGCGCGGACGTGAACGCCTACGGTGAGTTTGACAGCATTCCCAAGGCTTCAAAGTTCGACTCCTTCAAGGGACGCAAGCACCTGAGCGTCACCTGCCAGAGCAGGTCCCTCGCGCATTTCGTCCTTGATCCCCAGTACGGTATAACAAAGAAGATTATCGCGACGCTGACAGAGGCGGCGAAAGGATATGACGGCATAAACATAGACTTTGAGCTTATCCCTGCCCGCGACGTGCAGAACTTCCGCAACTTCATCCGAGACATGCGGACAAGTCTGGGGCAGGAAAAATGGCTGACGGTTGCCGTGCCCGCCCGCCTCAAGACAATCTCCGACGATGCATTCAACTATGTAAAGCTGGAGCCCTACGTGGACAGGATTTTCATCATGGCCTACGACGAGCACTGGAGTACGAGCAAACCCGGTGCGATTGCGAGCACGGACTGGTGCCGCAGGATAGCCGACTACGCCCTGTCAGTCCTCCCCAAGAAGAAGGTCGTCATGGGCCTGCCTTTCTACGGCAGGACCTGGCAGGAGGAGTCTTACGGGCAGGCCTGGTATTTCTCCGGGATAAACCGCATAATGGGAGAGAACGATGTGCGCGAGGTGGAGCGTGACAACGGCGTCCCCTACTTTAGCTTTGATAAGACGATAAAGGTGACGGGCTACTTTGAGGATGCCTACTCTACCGTCGAAAAGTGCAAGCAGTATCAGGAGGCGGGCTGCAGCAGAATAGGCTTCTGGCGTATCGGACAGGAAGACCCCAGTTTCTGGGACTGG
This sequence comes from uncultured Spirochaetaceae bacterium, assembly GCA_902796985.1. Classification (GTDB taxonomy): domain Bacteria; phylum Spirochaetota; class Spirochaetia; order Treponematales; family Treponemataceae; genus Treponema_D. The sequence goes on along the minus strand of CADBRC010000236.1, from coordinate 2,346 downwards.
CTCGTTATAAAATAAGTAAGGAAAAAACAGGAAGGTTTATAGAGTATGCTTAGGACGGTTTTTGCGATTCTCGCCTCTTTGACTTCGATTTATGCAATCGTATGTGTTGTGCGCATCATTTTGACATGGATACCCAGGGCGACCTTCCATCCGGCGACGAAGTTCCTTTCGTCAGTGTGTGATCCGTATCTTGATCTGTTCCACGGCATACGCTGGATGAGGATAGGCGGTCTGGACTTCAGCCCCGCGATAGCCCTCTGTCTTCTCGGCGCCGTCAGCACTATTTTAAGCCATCTTGCCAACAGCCCTGTGCTCAAGCTGGGAAGCGTCCTTTCGCTGCTCGTGCAGACCACAGGGAGCATCGTGTCTTCCGTCATAAGCCTGCTCATCCTGCTGTTTGTTATCCGTCTTATCATGATATTCGTAACGGGGGGGGCTTTCTCCAGCAGCAGCCTGACCTATCAGATTGACCAGATGCTCGGACCTGTCGTCACGTCAATATCGAGGACGTTCGCCGGTGACAGGCAGATAAGCTATAAGACCGGGCTCATCATTGCGATAGTCACGCTGATTGTCCTGAACCTGATTGTTCAGATAGTCTTCTCCCTGTGCGCGGGCATGCTGGCAGGACTGCCCCTCTAATACTGCCGTCACATATCCGCACGGTACTTGGCGACCGTGCGGCGGGCGACTTTAATGCCCCGCCCGGCAAGGATATCGCTTATCTTCTGGTCGGAAATCTTTTTGCCGCCGTCAGCTTCCTGTTCTTTTATGATTTTCCGTATTTCCGCCTTAATCTGATCCCGGCTGGCGGCAGGTTCCCCTTCCTCCTTCTCCGGGCCGGCGGGAGAGAGGAAGAAATATTTCAGGGGAAACAGGCCCCATGAGCATTGCAGGTATTTGCTGCCCGCCATGCGGGAGATCGTTGCCTCATGAAGGCCCAGGACGGATGCAACATCCTTCTGCCTGAAGGTTACGAGGTTTCCCGGTCCTGACTCAAAGAACGCATGCTGCCTTTTTACAATCATGCAGCTTCCCCGGAGCAGGGTGTCCTGCCGTTCTTCCAGGGCGCTGATGAATTCCTTTGCCCGCCGTATTCCCGTTCGTATGACGGCGGTACTGTCCGTACCACTATAGTTCTTGTAGGAGGGGTTGATGCCCACGGCCGGTATGCTCGAAGTAAGGCGGACCCGCCACGCGCTCCCGTCCTGCACGATGATACCCCTGCTGAAATCTTCCTGCACCTCTTCGGCGTCATCTCCGGGAATTCTCTCTACGTATACGTCCGGGGCGATGTAGCGGGTCTCGGCAGTACTGTAGTCCCGGGCGGGGAAGGGATCCAGCGTGCGGATGAAGGTGAGGGCATTTTCTGCGGCATTCGCGTCTATCCGCATGTCCTTCCAGTCAGGATTCTCCTTTACGCCGAACAGTTTGGACCGTGCCTCAAAGAATGCCTGTGACTTGCGGACGATGGAGGAGACAACGGGAGGGTTCAGGAAATCCAAGTGCCCGTCCAGCAGGAAGAGGGCGAGGCGGGGAGGGGAAGGGCGCTGGCGGGCCTGCACGAGGAGGCTTTCTTCCGTGTCCTTGCAGCAGCAGCCGGCCGGGTCGAGTGACTGGATAAGGGGAATGAGCTTTTGCAGCATTGATTCTCCCTCAGTGCTGTCCTTATCCAGAAGGGATACAGGGGCGAGTATGTGGAAGCCCCGGGAATCCAGGTTGCCGATGAGCCGCTCTCCCAGCCGCATCTCCTCTTCCGAAAGCCTCTGTACATGCAGCTGGGACAGGAGCTGGTCCTGCAGGGAAAGCCGGGTGTCCGCGCGTGCTTCCAGCGCGGCCTGATGCCGGTCGCTCTCCTGTTCCCCTGCCGCTGCCGAAGAAGAAACCCGGGTAGCATCCGGGAGGGCATGGCTCAGGCGGACGTTTCCCCCTCCGGCATCCCTGGTTATGACGAGGGCGGGGTTGTCCTGCACTTCCTTGTAAACGGCTTCCCGCAGGTCGTCGCCTCCCATCGACAGGATTTCCAGGGACTGAATCTGGCTCTGACCCATCGCCTGAATCTGAGACTGTTTCTGCCTCTGCGAAAGACCTGATGCCGCCATTCAGTCCGCCTTTTACTGCTTGGTGAAAATCTTTTTCCAGTAGACGAGGAGCAGGATTACCGTCAGCAGGATGGACAGGAGGTCAGAGACCGGTCCTGCCCACAGTGCACCTTCCACCCCCATGAATATGGGGAGAATCAGGGTTGCGGGCACCTGGAAGATAATCTGCTTGGACAGGGAGAGAATGGAAGCCTGCACGGGGTAACCGAGCGACTGGAAGAAGATGCCGCTCATAATCTGCACG
>CADBRC010000235.1 GCA_902796985.1 uncultured Spirochaetaceae bacterium | reverse complement strand
TCCAGCTTGCCCGCGATGCGGCCCTTGAGTCCGAGCGCCTTTTCCAGCCGGTGGAACTCAACGATGGGAGTATGCCCGATAAGCTCCGTGATTGAATTGTATATCTTTGCCATAATCTTCACCTCTATCTGTTTATCTGCTGTCTATCTGAGCGCCATAGACATGATGCAAGCATCACGGATGGCGCGTCAATTCATATACTAAATCTTGTAGTCGTCGGCCATATCCATCAGACCGTACTCAAGCAGGATCTGCTCCAGCCTCTCCTGCGTCATCGGGGTCGGAATCGTGAACATCTGGTTGTCTATGACAGCCTGTGCCAGGTTCCGGTATTCCGTCGCCTGGGCAGAATCGGGCTTGTACTCGATGACCGTCTTGCGGTTTATCTCCGCCCGCTGCACGATGTTGTCACGGGGAACGAAGTACAGGAGCTGCGTGCCGAGCTCTTTCGCGAAGGCACGGAGCAGGTCTAGCTCGCGGTCAACGTTGCGGCTGTTGCAGATGATTCCGCCCAGACGGACACCGCCGGCCTTCGCATAGCGGCTGATTCCCTTCGCGATGTTGTTTGCCGCATAGAGGGCCATCATCTCGCCGGACGCGACGATGTAAATCTCCTTGGCCTTTCCCTCACGGATCGGCATCGCGAACCCTCCGCAGACGACGTCACCGAGAACGTCATAGAACACGAAGTCCAGGTCGTCCGTGTACGCGCCCAAGTTCTCCAGCATGTTGATGGACGTGATGATTCCGCGTCCGGCGCATCCGACTCCCGGCTCCGGTCCGCCGGACTCGACGCAGCGCGTTCCGCCAAAGCCCGTCCGCATGATCCGGTCAAGCGCGACATCCTCACCCTCGTCGCGTATCGTGTCCAGAACGGTCTTCTGCGCGAGGCCGCCCAAGAGGAGGCGGGTGGAGTCCGCCTTGGGGTCACATCCGACGACCATGACCTTCTTGCCATGCTCCACAAGTCCTGCGGTCAGGTTCTGCGTCGTCGTCGACTTACCGATTCCGCCTTTTCCGTAAATAGCAATCTGCCTTATCTCGCCCATATTTTTACTCCTTACACAAGTTTTCTTCTATATTAAAGAGGCCCTGGACACGGTTATACTTCCAGACCTTCACAATAGCTTCTTCTATACTGCCGGGCAGTTCCATCCCGACAATCCCGGCTGCGGTCAGTGCCTGTGCCGCACCAGCCCCGATCCTGCCCGCAACGACATAGCGGCAGTCGGAAAAACGCCTGACGCTCTCGTCCATCGCGGACTTCACGTGGCTGCCGTCCATGCACACCGGAACAACTTCCCGCTCTTCCAGCAGGTCGTAGCCCTCATCATCGTCCACGAAGTATATGAAGAACTTCTTCGCCCTGCCGTAGTGCACGTTCACCGTCTCACCGTCGCTGCTTGCCACGGCGACCCGGTATTTTGAATGTTCCCCGTCAGCCATGCGAGAAGTTCTCCTTCACGCTTCCCGCCAAACCAGCATACAGGAGGCGGGAATACTCCGTCCGACCCGGAACTCCGACGGCATCCGCACGGCAGTGGTTGCAGTGCAGGAACAGCTCGATATGCTTTCCCGCCACAGCCCGGGCAGCGTGAATCTCCGTACAAGTCGGAGCAGGCTCGTCCTTGAGCTTTGCCGTCGGTATCAGCGGGATGATGTTGTAGCGCGTGGCCCCCGCCTCCGCGACCGTGCGGGCGATCTCCTCGATGTGCCCGCCGTTTATGCGGGGTACCAGCACCGTGTTCACCTTCACCGTTATGCCCGCCGCAGCAACCTTCCGTATGCCTGCGAGCTGGTTCTCTATGAGAATCTTTGCCCCCTCAACACCCTCAATCTTTTTGCCGTGATAGATTACATAATCGTTCAGCTGGGCCTCAATCTCCGGCTCGACGGCATTCACCGTGACCGTAAGGCTGTCGATTCCCGCCGCGATGACCTCATCCGCCCGCTCGGCAAGCAGGAGTCCGTTCGTGCTCATGCACTTGATCAGCTGGGGGAACTCCTCCCCGACCAGGCGGAACGTCTTTATCGCATTGTCGCTGGCAAGCGTGTCACCCGGACCCGCGATGCCGCAGACCTTTATGTCTGGACTTATCTCCAATGCCTTGCGGACGATGCCGACGCTCTCTTCAGGACTGATTACCCTTCCGGTTACACCCGGGCGGTTTTCCGTCGTGTTCAGGCTCCGCTCGCAGAAGCGGCAGGCGATGTTGCAGCCGGGGCAGACAGGAAGGTGAATTCTGCCCGCCTGTGCCGGCCCCCTCGCAAAGCAAGGATGATTCTGCGATATTTCCTTGAAGCTTTTTGCCATACATCCTCCTGCAAAGCGGCAACCCGCAACATTAGTAAAATACTAGGTAATTAGCCTTAAATGAACGGGGCAAAACGCCCCGTCCATCACTTTTTTGCGTCCGGCCTTAGTTTCCGCTGAACAGCGGTGTGCTCAGATACCTGTCCCCGGAATCGGGCAGAAGCACGACGATGTTCTTGCCCTTGTTCTCGGGACGCTCCGCTATGATGCGGGCAGCCTTGAGCGCGGCGCCGGAAGAGATGCCGACAAGGATTCCCTCGCTCTGCGCGAACACGCGGCCTTCGGTGAAGGCGTCCTCGTTCTCAATCGGCAGGATCTCGTCGTAGACCTTCGTGTTCAGGACGTCAGGCACGAATCCCGCGCCGATTCCCTGAATCTTGTGCGCGCCGGCAGTCCCCTTGGACAGGACGGGGCTGGTCGCAGGCTCGACGGCGATGATCTTGACGTTCGGGTTCTTCTCCTTGAGGTACTCGCCGACACCGGTCAAGGTACCACCGGTTCCGACACCGGCGATGAAGAAGTCCACCTTGCCGTCCGTCTGCTCCCAAATCTCCGGACCAGTCGTCTTCTTATGGGCGGCGGGGTTCGCGGGATTGATGAACTGGCCGGGGATGAAGCTTCCCGGAGTCGCGGCATGGAGCTCCTCTGCCTTTGCAATCGCGCCCTTCATACCCTTGGCTCCCTCGGTCAGCACGATTTCCGCACCGTACGCCTTGAGCAGGTTGCGCCGCTCGACGCTCATCGTCTCCGGCAGGGTCAGGATGGCGTGATAGCCCTTCGCGGCTGCGACGGCGGCAAGGCCGATTCCCGTATTGCCGGAAGTCGGCTCGATTATAGTCGCCCCGGGTTTGAGCAGGCCCTTGGCCTCCGCGTCCTCAATCATCGCGAGGGCAATCCTGTCCTTGACGCTTCCCGCCGGGTTCAGGTACTCCAGCTTGGCCAGGATGGTCGCGCCGGTAACGCCAACTTTTTTGCTGTAGCCGTTCAGCTGCAGGAGGGGGGTCTTTCCGATCAATTCCAATGAACTCTGTTTGATGTCTGCCATAATCTGCTCCTATATCTTCAGTTATCTTTTATTATAATTATTATTTGGCCGCCTTGAAAGCATTATCCAAATCCGCGATGATGTCGTCGATGTGCTCAGTACCTATCGAAAGCCGTATGGTACTCTGCGTGATTCCCTGATCGGCAAGCTCCTCATCGTTCAGCTGGCTGTGGGTTGTGGTCGCCGGGTGGATGACCAGGCTCTTCACGTCCGCAACGTTCGCAAGCAGGCTGAAAATCTTCAGGTTGTCGATGAACTTCCAAGCCGCATCCTTGCCGCCCTTAATCTCGAACGTGAAGATTGAAGCACCGCCGTTGGGGAAATACTTCTGGTACAGGGCATGATCAGGATGGTCGGGAAGCGACGGGTGGTTCACCTTGGACACCTGCGGGTGCTTGCTCAGGTACTCGACGACCTTTTTGGTGTTCTCCGCATGCCGCTCAAGCCTGAGCGAGAGGGTCTCCACGCCCTGCAGGAGCAGGAATGCGTTGAAGGGAGAAATCGTCGCGCCCGTATCGCGGAGCAGGATCGCGCGAATGTAGGTGACGAAGGCAGCAGGGCCGACGGCATCGTAGAAGGAAACGCCGTGGTAGCTGGGGTTGGGGGCGGCGATATTGGGATACTTGCCGCTCTTCTTCCAGTCGAACTTGCCGCTCTCGACGATGATTCCGCCGAGCGTCGTTCCGTGGCCGCCGATGAACTTGGTCGCGGAGTGGACGACGATGTCAGCCCCGTGCTCAATCGGACGGATAAGGAACGGCGTGCCGAAGGTGTTGTCAATGACGAGGGGCAGCCCGTGCTTGTGGGCAATCGCCGCAATCGCATCGATGTCCGGGATGTCGGAGTTGGGGTTGCCCAAGGTCTCCAGATAGATTGCCCTCGTGTTGTCCTTTATCGCGCCCTCCACCTCAGCCAGATTGTGGGCATCCACAAACGTCGTGGTGATTCCGTACTGGGGCAGCGTGTGGGCGAGCAGGTTGTAGCTTCCGCCGTAAATCGTCTTCTGTGCGACGATGTGGCCGCCGTTCGCCGCGAGGGCCTCTATCGTATAGGTGATAGCCGCCGCTCCTGACGCGAGCGCGAGGGCAGCGGATCCGCCTTCCAAGGCAGCAAGGCGCTTCTCCAGCAC
>CADBRC010000234.1 GCA_902796985.1 uncultured Spirochaetaceae bacterium | reverse complement strand
TTTGCGGTCAACAAGGACAAGACCGATATACTGGAAGAACTGAACAATGCCATCATTGAGATAGACAGGGTCATTCCGACTTACCGCTCTGACCTTGAGCGGCGCTATTATACTTTGGAGCGGAGGGCTTCGTTCAATCCGAGCTTCTACGAGTCGGTCTTTCTGTCCAAGCGGAACGTCATCAACGTGGGCTGCTCCAGGACCTGGTTCCCCTTGGGTTACTTTGAAGGCGACCGCTTCAGCGGGCCTCTTGCCGATATCTATTATCTTATAAGTCAGGAAACCGGCCTGCGGTTCAAGTATATTCCGTACGACACGTACATGGACATGCTGGCAGCGTTTTCCCGGGGCGAGGTGGACGTGCTGTGCGAGCTGCCGTTCGACTTCCGGTATGCCGAGCGGTACAAGGCGAGCCTGTCGCGGGAAATGACCTCCATGAGCGTCATAGAGGTACGCCGTCTGTCCGGCATGGAGCAGGAGGATTCTGTCAATGGGTCGCGGAGGCTGGTCTGCGCGGAGCTTCCCGGCACGTATACGGGCGAGCTGGTACGCATGTCGCTGGGGGACAGCTGCGACTACATGACCTGCATGACTGTCAAGTCGTGCATCGATTCGGTGGTGTCCGGCGATGCCGACATGACCTTCCTGTCAAGCTACCAGGTTGCAGCCTACCAGGCCAATCCCAAGTACAACACGCTCTCCTATACGGTCATGCCCGAGCTGCAGTATTCGATATGCATAGGTGTCAGAAATGCCTGTGACCCCCGTCTGCTGTCGATTATATCCAAAGGGCTTGCCATCATAGGGCAGGACAGGGCGAATGAACTCTTCCGCTCATCTGTCCAAGAGGCATACGGGGTGAGCCTCTTGACCTACATCTACCGGTCGCCCTTCCTTTTTGCCGGGATAATCATATTCTTTGCGATCCTCATTGTCATTATCCCCATGTCGATTATCTACTTTAAGTCCTTGAACCGCAAGAACAAGGATTTGCGCAGGGCAAACAACGCCAAGACAGAGTTCGTCAGCAAGATGAGCCACGACATCCGCACCCCGCTGAACGGCATCCTCGGCATGACCTACCTTGCCAAGGCCGAGACAAACCCGCCCAAAACAGGCGAATACCTGGATAAAATAGACCTGAGCGGGCATTTCCTCCTGAGTCTGGTCAACGACATACTGGATATGAATAAAATCGTGGGAAAGAGCTTTGAACTTCACCCCGAGCCGTATCCCTTCGAGGAATTCAAGTCCTACATCATTGCGATAATTGCTCCCCTGTGCCTGAAGAAGGGCATAGCCTGCATCATAGACTCTCTGGAGCTGGAAGGGGCCTTCCTTGTAGACAGGCTCCGCTTCAACCAGGTCTTTGTCAACCTCTTGTCAAATTCAGTAAAATATACCAAGCCCGGCGGTCATGTCCACCTCTGTTTTGCCAATGTTGCCGCAGACGACAAGACCTTCATCGGCGAGATTATCGTCGAGGACAACGGAATCGGGATGAGCGATGAGTTCCAGAAGCGGATGTTTGAGCCTTTCACTCAGGAAAAAGAGACCATGGCAAACATGGGCAGCGGCCTCGGACTTTTCATTGTCAAGCAGCTGGTAGAGTCGATGGGCGGTTCCATACGGGTGGAAAGCAAGCCGGGGCGCGGGTCCCGCTTTATAGTCAGCCTGTCGCTCGAGCTGGTGCCCTATGAGAAGGAAAAAGTTATTGTTCAGGGCGACACGGACCTCCTCCTGAACGGACTTCATATCCTGATGTGTGAGGACAATGAGATAAACGCCGAGATTGCATCTCAGATGCTTGAGCGCAGGGGTGTAATCGTGGATGTTGCTGAGAATGGGAAAATCGGGCTGGAGAAGTTTGCTGAGAGCGAAGTCGGTTACTATGACCTCATCCTGATGGACATACGAATGCCCGTCATGGACGGCTTCGAGGCCGCGAAGGAGATACAGCAGCTGGACAGGAGTGATGCGCAGGAGATTCCGATTATCGCCTTGACCGCCGACGCATACCTGCAGGACGAGGAAAAATCCACGAGCTGCGGCATGGTTGCCCACATAGCCAAGCCTGTCAATGCCGACTGCCTCTATGAGACGATCGAACGCTGCATCAAGGCCCGGAATAAAGTCTGGTCTTCCCAATCCTAGGCCGGATTGCAGCGGCTTCAGCTGCCTGTCTTATATTCTGTGCATTGCACTGAATACGCGCTCGTTCATGACGTTGCACTCCACGCCGAGTTCGGCACAACGAGCCGTCAGGTCTTTCCTTGCGCTGTCTATGTCAATGTCTGCATTCTCAAAGTCAACCATCATCATCATGACGAAGTTGCCGCTGAGGATAGTCTGGGTTATGTCTACGATGTTTATTGAGTGCCCTGCGAGGTAGGCGGAGACCTTGGCGATAATTCCAACCTTGTCCCCGCCTACGACTGTGATAATTGCTTTCATAATAACGCTATTCTAGCAGAAAGCGCAGGGCGTTTCAATATCTACTTTGACGTGGCTTTCCACACTCCCTGCCAGTTTTCGGGCGGGTCTGCCATGAGTTCCCCACATTTAATCGAGTAGAACGAAGCGGGCGGATCCTGATCCTTGCAGGCATCAAAGACAGCTTTCGCTTCCTCGAATTTGCCCTCATAGAACAGTTCCCGTCCCCTGTCGAATGATGCGATGAGATCCTTCTTGGCCTCATAACTTTCTTTGGTCAGGGGCTCAAAGACCGTGACAGCCTCCTGCTTGCCGACGACGGCGACGCGGGCCAGTTCCCTGAACCGCAGCGTGCAGCCGTGGGCGAGTGCGCTTTCCATCGTTGCCTTGGAACACATTGTGTATGTTCCGAACTGCTTGTTCAGACCCTCCAGGCGGGATGCAAGGTTCACGCTGTCGCCAAGCATCGTATAGTCGAACCTGTTGGACGAGCCCATGTTGCCGACGACAGCATGTCCGGTATTCATGCCTATCCGCTGATAAAAGTTCTTGCCCGTCATCTTGAACAGTTCTGAGCGCAGCTCATCAAGCCGCTTCTGACACTCCATTGCCGCCGTCAGGATGCGGGAGGCGTGGTCTTCCTCATCCGCCGGGGCGTTCCAGAAGGCGATAATTGCGTCTCCCTCGTACTTGTCTATCGTACCGCCGGATTTGAGGATGATGTTGCTCATCTCAGAGAGGTAGAGGTTCAGTACCTCAGTCAGCTTGGTCGGGTTTTTGGAAAGGCTCTCCGATATGCTTGTAAAGCCCTGCACGTCGGAGAAGAAGATGCTTATCTCCCGCTCTTCGCCGCCGAGCTTCAGGCTGTCGGGGTTGCTTATCAGCTGGTCAATGACCGCCGGGCTCAGATACTGGGAGAAGGCCGCCTTGATAAAGCGTTTCTGCCGTCCTTCCAGCATGTAGGTCAGCGCGAGCTGGAGCAGGAATGAGAACGCAAAGCTTGCGAGCGGGGCGACAAGAAGGATGTACCAGCCCATGATAAAGATGACGAAAGAGCCCCCCGTTATGAGGGTCAATCCCAGGACAATCGTTATGATTGCGGAAAGGGCGTTCCCCAGACTGCTTTTCCGTGACTCCGTGAAGGCTATGGCCAGTATGCCGAGAATGCTTGCAAGCACTATCCATGCGACGGAGACGGGGAGGGGGGCAGTCCGCATGAAGTCGCCGGACAGAAAGTTGTCCAGCTCCGTGATGTGAACACCGCAGCCCGGATAGACCTGGGATATCGGCGATGAGCAGATATCGAAGAGGCCGGGCGCATAGTAGGCGTAGTAGACGTATGCCCCCTCAAAGCTCTCCGGGGGAATCAGCGGTTCCTTGCCGGCCTTGTAGTCGTAGTAGCTCTGAAGCACGTCGGAGGCACGGTAGGGGTTGTATACGTCCAGACCGGACCGGTAGCGGAGAAGCAGTGTCTCTCCCTTTTCGACCGGGGATGAGTCCCTTATCTCATCAATCGACATCCCGGAGATGATAAGGGGGGCAATGCCTAGCGACGGGTACTCTCCGTCATCGCTTATGAAGGAGATTCTTCCCCGCCGCATTACGTCGTCGCTGTCCTTCGCGCTGACCGTGGTGCCGATGACCCCTGCGCTCTTACGGATCGAATCAACAGGAAAGATAAGGTCATCC
>CADBRC010000233.1 GCA_902796985.1 uncultured Spirochaetaceae bacterium | reverse complement strand
TGAACCGCCGCCGCCGCAGGCGAGCATCGTGTCGGTCTTGACTCCCATGCCGCGGAGGACCTCCATGGAATCCCTCTGGCTGTAGGTCACGCCCTCCATGACGGCGCGGAGCAGGTGGGCCTTTGTGTGCATGGCGGACAGGCCAAAGAAGACGCCGCGGCAGTCAGGATCCAGGTGGGGCGTACGCTCTCCCATCAGGTATGGCATGTAGAGCAGCTTGTCACAGCCGATCGGGATGCGGCCTGCCTCCTGGTCCATCAGGAAGTAGGGGTCCTTGCCCATGCCCGCCGCCGTCTGGATTTCAGCATTGCAGAAGTTGTCGCGGAACCACTTGAGCGAGAGGCCCGCCGCCTGAGTAACGCCCATGACGTGCCAGGCACCGGGAACCGCGCAGCAGAAGGTGTGGACGCGGCCGGCGGGGTCAATCGAAAGTTTGGAGGTGTGGGCAAATACGACGCCAGACGTTCCAATCGTCGTGAACGCCCTGCCGTCCACGACTGTTCCCGTACCGACGGCGGCGGCGGCGTTGTCTCCCGCTCCTCCGACGACCGGGGTCCCTTCCTTGAGCCCGCACAGGTCGGCAGCCTTTGCCGTCACCTTTCCGGTGACTTCAGGAGACTCGTAGACCTTGGCGAGCAGGGCCTTGTCGATTCCGAGTTTGCCGAGCAGTTCATCCGACCACTGGCGGCGCGGCACGTCAAGGAGCTGCATGCCGGAAGCGTCGCTGACCTCGGTCGCGAACTCGCCTGTCAGCATGTAGCGCACGTAGTCTTTGGGCAGCAGTATGTGGGCGCACTTGGCGTAAATCTCCGGCTCGTTGTTGCGCACCCAGAGAATCTTGGAGGCGGTGAAGCCCGTCAGTGCGGGGTTTGCCGTTATGTCGATGAGCTTCTTGGCCCCGACCTTGCTCGTTATCTCCTCGCATTCCCTGGCAGTCCGCTGGTCGCACCAGATGATGCTCTTCCGCAGGACCTTGCCGTCCTTGTCCAGCATGACAAGACCGTGCATCTGGCCGGAGATTCCGATTCCCTTTATGTCCTCTTTTTTGGCCCCGCTCTGGGCGATGACCGCTTTCATGCCCTCCACGGAGGCATTCCACCAGTCAAGCGGATCCTGCTCTGCCCATCCGTTTTGGGGCTGGTAGAGGGGGTACTCCACAGTCTTGGAGGCGAGGGGGGTACCCGCCTCGTCAAAAATCACCGTTTTGGTGCCGCTCGTTCCAAGGTCAACGCCGATAAGATACGCCATTGTGATAGTCCGTCCTTAGTTTGATAGAAGTTTATTCTATTATAGTATACCACGGCTTTTGCACGGAATGAATAGGGAAATTTGATAATGGGGGAGGTGTATGTGGGAGGAGGGGAACGGCCCGGTCTGCGCTCCAAGAGGAGCGTCGTGACCGGTCGCTTTTTGTCGGCGAAAGGCAGCGGGCCTTACTTGGACTCCGAGTTGTAGTTTATGAGGGTCGTTGCCTTTATCGGGGCAAGGGCCTTCTCGTAGCCCAGGAAGGGCAGGCCGATTACGCCGAAGACGTCCGTAACCTTCGCTCCTCCCTGCTCAATCAGGTTGTTGGCGGCGCGGAGGGTTCCGCCCGTTGCAATCAGGTCGTCCACCAGGAGGATTTTCTGCCCCTTCTGGATGTCCGTGACGTGCACCTCGATCTCCGCCTGCGCGTACTCCAGGCTGTACTTGCAGTTGTAGGTCTTGCCCGGGAGCTTTCCCGCCTTGCGGATCAGAATCAGGGGGACCCCGACCCGCTCCGCGAAGGGGGCTGCGAAGATGAAGCCGCGCGACTCTATGCCTGCGACCGCGTCAATCTGCTTGTCCTTGTAGATTTCCACCATGCGGTCAATGCAGTACTTGAATGCGTCAGGATGGCGGAGTACGCCCGTTATATCATAGAAGAGCACGCCGTGCTTGGGAAAGTCCGGCACGCGGCCCACAACTTTGTCCAGAATCTCAAAATCCTTGTCCATAATTATACCTCTTTGGACCTGTTCGGAACCTGTACTGGCAGCAGAGCTTCAAGCCGGTTTCCGAACAGGTTTATTCCTTCCTGTTACCGGGCCTTACCCGACAATGTCGCCCGTGTCGAAGGGGTCTCCGCATTCAGGGCAGAACTTGGGCGGATTGTGGGGATCGGCAGGCTCCCATCCGCACTTGTCGCACTTGTAGAGGGGGGCACCGGCTGGCTTGGGCTTGCCGCATTCCTGGCAGAACTTGCCCTTGTTGACCGCGCCGCAGGAACAGGTCCATCCGGCGGTATCAGCGGGCTTGGGTGAGCCGCAGTCAGGACAGAACTTGCCGCTTGCAGCACTGCCGCACTTGGGGCAGGTCCATCCCCCCTGCTGGGCAGCCGGAGCCGCCTGTCCGCCAGTCTGTGCCTGGGCGAACCCTCCGGGGGCCACAGGCTGGCCGCCGCCCTGAGCCCAGGCGTTCATGCCCATGCTGCCGCCCATGCCCATGCCGTTCGCCATGCCCATTCCCATGAAGCCCATAGCCGCGCCGTTTGCGTTATTGGCGGCGGCCTTCATGGCCTCCACGGTACCCATGCCCATCATCGTCTGGTATTTCCGCGGATCCGATGAGTAGGTCACATTCAGCTGGGCATCCTGCAGCTTCTTCTCGTCCTCCTCATCAGCCTTGATGGACGAGACGCCGAAAGAGACAATCTCCATGCCGCGCAGGTTCTTCCATTTTGAGGAAAGCTGCTGGTTCAAGGCATCGGCAAGTTCCATCGTATGGCCTGGCAGGGCGGAGTAGCGGATGCCCTTTTCGGACAGGACTGCAAATGCAGGCTGCAGGGCCGTCAGCAGTTCCGACCGCATCTGGCTGTCCAGCTGCTCTTTGGCGTACTCGGAGCTTACGTTGCTTGCAATGTTCGTATAGAAGCGGATGGGATCGGTTATCCTGAAGCTGTACTCGCCGAAGCACTTTATCCTGACCAGCATTTCCAGGTTTGCCCTCTGGTCGATGACCGTGAAGGGAACGGGCTGTGCCGTACCGTACTTGTTGCTGATTATCTCCTTGGTGTTGACATAGTAGACCCTCTGATCCTTTGCAGGCTCTCCGCCGAAGGTGAACCTCTTGCCCATCTCCTTGAAGGTGTTGATGATGCTCTCACCCAGGTTGCCTGCGAAAATAGACGGTTCCAGCGTGGAATCATACTTGTATTCACCCGGCTGGGCACACAGCTCGGCGACCTTGCCGTTTTCGACGATAATCATGCACTGCCCGTCCGCGACGGCTATGACTGACCCCTGGGAGATGACGTTGTCCGATCCCTTGGTGTTGGATGACCGGCCTCCGGTCTTTTTCTGCCCTTTGACCATAAGGATGTCGTTGCTGATTGACTCACAGTAAAAGTACTCTTTCCACTGGTCGGCCAAAACCCCGTTGACCGTTCCTAACGCCGCCGCAATTAAGCCCATATGTGCCTCGCTTCCTAGAAATGTGTTATATTAGAAAAAATTGTACATCATTTTGCCCCATAAGACAAGGGAAAAGTTATGGACGGCATGTTCAGGCGGGCAGAATGCCTGTTCCTTCTCCAAAAAAAAGGAAAAAGACCTTTAACTTCTTCTTTGTTTTGTGGTATAATATATAGTAGGGTTGTCCGGGAATCGTTCCCGGGCAGGACTAGTATACGAGGATTAGAGATGAGTGCTGAAGAATTCTATAATAAGGTAAAGGCCGATGCTGGCCTGCAGGCTGCGCTTGAGAAGGCGACTGATAGCGGAACGGTTGCGGACTTCCTGTCCGCCAACGGCTGTAGTGCCAGCGCGGATGAGTTCGCCGCATACGTGGCGGAGCATTCCTAAGAGGACCGCTCTCAGATGACCCGCTTTGTCCTCCAGTGACCTTGGGCAAAGCGGACAACGAATGCGATGCTGCGGGCTACCCAGTCCAGCATCATCGCAAACCAAACTCCCATCGCACCGAAGCTTAAGGGCCAGCCCATTGCTTCGGGCAGTCCGAAAATTCCTGTACATTTGAACACGTAGCTCATGCCGATTCTGACGGTCCACATGCTTATCATGCTGACGAGCATCGTATATGCCACGTCGCCGGCCGCCCGGAGCGCATTCGGCATGATGAAGGAAGTCGGCCAGATAAAGAGGCCGACGACCCCGTGCAGCATCGCCATGGAAACAGCGAGGCGGGTCGTCTCTTCCGACATCCCGTAAAAGGCAACAATCCGTCCTATCAGCATGAGCAGGGGGAGGTTCCACAGCCAGAAGCCCGCGTAAGCGATGCGGAGGAGCTTCTTTACGTAGAAGGAGGCCTCGTCTGGCTTGCCCGCCCCGCAGCACTGGCCTACGACCGTCAGCATGGCGAGCGAGCAGGCGTTGCCGGGCAGCACCTCGAACGAAGTCAGCGTGTTTGCCGCGGCGTTAGCGGCGATGGCCTGGGTTCCGAATGTAGCTATGAGGGATAGAACGAGGATTTTTCCAATCTGAAAGGTGGAATTCTCAAGCCCGTTGGGGATGCCTATTTTCAGGATCCTTCCTATCAGGTGCCAGTCCAGCTGTACATGCCCGATTCCCCGGATGGAGATGCCCCTGCCTTCTGTACCCCGCCGGGACTTGCCCCGGTACAGGGCGGCGAGCAGGACTATGGCGGCAGCAGTGCGGGACAGGAGGGTAGGGACGGCGACCCCTTCTACCCCCCAGCCCAGGCCGTAAATCAAGAGGGCGTTGCCGCCGATGTTGATGATGTTGACGAGCAGGGCTATGTCCATGCTGATGGCGGAGTTGCCCTGCGAGCGGAAAAGGGCGGACGAGGCGCTGTAGAGGGCTATTCCCGGCAGGGCGAAGAGGGTGATGAGGAAGTAGCGCTGGCTGGCGTCCATCACTCCCGGGGCAACCTGCCCGAAAATCAGGCGGAGCAGGGGGCGGCGGAGGGGAAGTCCCACAAGCATCAGCGCGAGGGCGATTGCACTGATCGTGTAGATCAGCTGGCGGGCAGTCTTTCCTGCCATCGCCTTGCTGCCCCTACCGATGTACTGGGAGCAGACGACTGCACCCCCCGTTGCGAGGGCGGCGAAAACCTGGGTCAGGAGGACGTTTATCTGGTCCACGAGGGAGACCCCGCTGACCGCCTCCTCCCCGAGCTGGGAAACCATTACGATGTCCGCTATTCCGAGCGAAATCTGCAGGAGCTGCTCTACGGCGAGCGGCCAGATGAGGCTCCACAGCGCGCGGTTTGAGAAGAGCCTGCTAGAGGATTCTGTTGAGCACTGCGTCCTTCTGCCTCCAGTTCTTGTCTACCTTGACCTGCAGGTCCAGCTCGACCTTGTAGGGGAAGATTTCGGCGCACTTCTTGAGGCTGGCTATGCGGATCTGCTTTATCATCGCCGCCCCCTTGCCGATGACGATTCCCTTCTGGCTCTCCCGTTCCACGCAGAGGCTTGCCCGCACTTTGAGCTTGGTCTCGCTGGCCATCTTCATGTCCTCTATCCTGACGTAGAGGGCGTGGGGCAGCTCTTCGTCCAGGCGGTTCATTGCCTCCCCGCGGATTATCTCGGAGATGCGGAAGTCCACTTCCTGATCGGTGTAGAATTCCTCCGGGTAGAGGTGCGGGGCTTCGGGGGCAAGCTCGTAGAGGGCCTTGAGTACGTCGTTCACGCCCGTGTCGTTTTTCGCGCTCATCTCGATGACCCGTTCCGGGGCAAAGCCGGGGAAAACTTCGGCCAGAAACGCCTGTGCCTTCTTGAGGCTGGACTGGGCCGAGTCCAGCTTGTTCAGCGCAATGACGGTTTTGTCCGCGTAGGGGGCGACAAGCGAGGCTATCAGCTTCTCCTCGTCCCCGTGGTCGCGCGTTGTGTCTATGATATAGAGGATTGCATCGCTGTCTTTAATCTGGTCGCTCGCCGTTTTGGTCAGGCGCAGGTTCAGCTTCTTGTCGCTGATGTGCAGGCCGGGCGTGTCCACAAAGACCAGCTGGCCGAGTGAGGTGTTGACGATTCCCTTTATCGCGTTGCGGGTGGTCTGCGGTACGGCGGAGACGATGCTTATCTCCTCCCCGCTTGCCGTGTTCAAAAAGGTGGACTTGCCCGCCGAGGGACGGCCTACGATGGAGACCAGGGCGGTCTTGGGTCCGACGGGGGGCTGTTCGTCCTCCGCCATGGTGCTGCTTGTTTCTTCGCTCATCGATGTCATTGGCAATAGTATAGAAGAAAACCGTTTTTGTTTCCATAGGGCGGAGAGGGAGAAGGACAGGTACTGCACTGAATGCGGTGTCGTACTGCACTAAACACGGTGCCGCCCGACACTGAACGCGGTGTCGCCCGACACTGAACGCGGTGCCGCCCGACACTGAACGCGGTGCCGCCCGACACTGAATGCGGTGTCGCCCGACACTAAACACGGTGTCGCCTCTTGACAAACATATAATTATATGCTTATATGAAGATATGATGAATACGGAAGAACTTCCCGCACTGGACGATGTGGACGAGAACATGCTCTGCGAGCTTGCAGAACTGTTCAAGATTTTCGGAGACTCGACCAGGTGCAAGATACTGTACGCGCTCCTGGGCAAGGAGATGAACGTTACGGAGATTTCGGACTCGCTGAAGATGACGCAGCCTGCCATAAGCCAGCAGCTGCGCGTGCTCAAGAGCAACGGTCTGGTCCGCTTCCGGCGGGACGGCAAGTCGCTCATCTATTCGCTTGCCGATGAGCATGTCAAACTGATTCTGAGCATCGGACTGGAGCATCTGGGCGACAGGTAAAAGCATACGGAGGTACATTATGGAAGAGGAAAAGAAGACGGCACAGGCCGATGAACAGCTGGATCAGAAGCAAATAATAGAAGAAAACGAGGCGGAGGAGCATCATCACCATCATCATGATGATGACGGGCACGCCCATGAGCATGAACATGAACACGAGCATGACCACGGGCACGCCCATGAGCACGAACATGAGCATGAACATGAACACGAGCATGACCACGGGCACGGCCACCACCATCATTGTCATTGCCACGATGATGACGATGATGACGGGTGCTGCGGGGAGCATGAGCACCACCATCACGGAGACGACGATGAAGAGGAGGAGGGACCGGGCCTTTCCAGAATAATCCTCGCCGCCGTCCTCTTTGTGGCTGCCCTGCTGCTGGAAAAGCTGTTCAACTTTGACAATGACCCGGACCACACCCGTTATCTCATCGTACGGGGGGCTTCCCTCGCGCTCTACTTTGCGGCCTACATGCTGACGGGGCTGGGGGTACTGCGGGAAGCGGTGGAAAACCTCTTCCACGGCAGGATGTTCGGCGAGGAGTTCCTGATGGCCGTCGCGACGGTCGGGGCAATCGTGCTCGGGGAATACTCGGAGGCTGTTGCCGTCATGCTGCTTTTCCAGATCGGGGAGTTCCTGGAGGACAAGGCGGTTGACCACTCCCGCAAGTCCATCTCCTCCCTTGTGGACATCAGGCCGGACAAAGCGACGGTCAGGCGGGGCGATGCGAGCGAGGAAGTGCTTGCCGCTGAAGTCAAGATAGCTGACGTAATCATCGTGAAGCCCGGCGAACGGATTCCGCTTGACGGAACGGTCACAAGCGGAAGTTCCTTCGTGGATACGTCTGCCCTGACTGGCGAGAGCGTTCCCCGCGAAATTCTCGTCGGCGACCGGGTCTTATCCGGCTACATCAACAAGGACGGCGTAATAGAAGTTAAGGTGGAAAAGACCTTCTCCGACAGCACGGCAAGCCGGATTCTGGAACTGGTCGAGCATGCGCAGGGAAAGAAAGCCCAGACGGAACGCTTCATCAAGCGCTTTGCCAAGGTCTATACCCCCGTGGTCTGTCTGCTCGCCCTCCTGCTTGCACTCGTACCGCCGCTCGTGCTGACCGCGATGGGGCAGGGGGGAACGGAAGGACTCTGGAGGACCTGGATTTACCGTGCTTTGGAGCTGCTTGTCGTGTCATGCCCCTGTGCCCTCGTCATATCGGTTCCGCTCAGCTTCTTTGCGGGGCTGGGGCTTGCTTCGTCGAGGGGCATACTGATAAAAGGCTCCAACTACATAGAGGCGTTGAGCAGGACGCGGACGGTCGTGTTTGACAAAACCGGAACGCTGACCAAGGGCGTGTTCGAGGTGACGGCGGTACATCCTGTGGACGCGGACAAGATAGGGAAGGAAGAACTGCTTGCCCTCGCTGCCCATGCCGAATACTATTCGACCCATCCGATTTCCCGCTCGCTCAAGGCGAGGCACCACTGCCCCGTATGCGACAGGCTGCTCATCAGCACGGCTGACGGGTCGAATGCGCGGGAAATAAGCGGTCGCGGCGTAAAGACTGTTCTGGACGGCAGGACGGTCATCGCGGGCAACGCGGCTTTCATGCAGGAAGAAAAGGTGCAGGGCATTGTCCCCTGCCACGAGGACGACAGCGGCACGGTCATACACGTTGCGGTTGACGGCAGCTATGCGGGACACATCGTCATAAGCGACGTGATAAAAGAAGATTCCGTCAGCGCAGTGGAGCGCCTCCGCTCGCTCGGCGTGGAGAAAGTCCTGATGCTGACGGGCGACGAAGAGGAGGCCGCACGGCAGACGGCGGACAGGCTCAAGCTGGACGGCTACTTCTCCGGCCTGCTCCCGCAAGACAAGCTTTCCAAAGTGGAGGAACTCATTGCCGGATATGACGGCAGGAAATCCTCCGTCGCTTTCGTCGGCGACGGCATAAATGACGCGCCCGTCCTGACCCGGAGCGATGTGGGCATTGCGATGGGCGGCATAGGCAGCGATGCGGCGATAGAGGCTGCGGATGTCGTCATCATGAATGACATGCCGGGCAAGGCTGCCGACGCAATCCTGACTAGCCGCCAGACGATGGCGAACGTGTGGCAGAACGTTTTCTTCTCGCTTGGCGTCAAGCTCCTGATAATCGTCCTCTGCTCGCTCGGTCTTGCGAACATGTGGCTTGCCGTGTTCGGGGACACCGGGGTGACGCTCCTCGCTGCGCTCAACAGCATGAGGCTCCTGGGCAGAAAGAAGTAGGAAGCTTCGGACAGGTGCCGTAATTTGGCGTTATTCCCCCGTGCCATAACAGGAAAAATATAGCCTGCACGGGGGATGGGCCGATATATTTAATGGTACAGATCTTTAATACGAGGTAGACATGACGAGAACAAACCTTTCCATAGCGTCCTTCATGCTTGCGGTGGCGGTTCTTTCCGGTTACAGGGCAGCAGCAGCCGGCGCAAGTTCCGGCAGTAAAAAGGCTTCCCCATCGAAGGAAATACAGAAGGATGATTCCGGCATGGCGCTTCCGCCTCCCGGTGGCTTCGGTGCGTCTGCGGGGGGACCGGGAATGCCTCCGGGAGGAGGCCCAGGAATGCCTCCGGAGGGAGGCCCTGCAAGCAGGCCTTCGTCATATGATTCTGTCAAAAGCTATTCATCGGACATAACGCTGAACGACAAGAAGTTTTCCTCTGTGGGCAAGGATGAAAACGCCGTCCTCGTCACTGGCGGGGCGGAGGTTACGCTCAATAATGCCAGTATAAGCCGTAAGTCCGCTACGTCCAAGGGAGGTGACAGTTCGTCGTTCTACGGAATCGGGGCCGCCGTACTCGTGACGGACGGAAAGCTGTTCATGGAGGACAGTACTGTTTCAACGAGTGCGAAAGGCGGGGCAGGGGTATTTGCCTACGGAGACGGGGAGGCATACGTCTCATTCACGACGATTACGACCAAAAAGGATACGTCCGGCGGAATCCATGCGGCAGGCGGCGGCAAAGTGTACGCCCGGGACCTGAGCGTGGAGACCAGCGGGGAGTCCTCGGCTGCAATCCGCAGCGACAGGGGCGGCGGTACGATGGTCGTGGAGGGCGGAGTCTACGTAACGAACGGTGTCGGGTCACCCGCAGTTTATTCTACGGCCGACATCACTGTCAAAGGCGCGAAGCTGTCTGCGAACAAGAGCGAAGCCGTTTGCATAGAGGGAAAGAACTCCATCCGGCTCTTCGACTGCGAGCTGACCGGCAACATGAGCGACCTGAGCCAGAACGACTGTACATGGAACGTCATACTCTACCAGAGCATGTCCGGCGACTCCGAAATAGGAAACAGCACGTTCGAGATGCAGGGCGGTAAACTGACGGCCAGGCATGGGGGAATGTTCTACAGCACCAACACGGAATCCACGTTCATACTGAAGAATGTCGAGATCGAAGACGTGGCAAGGGGCTACTTCTTCCTGAAGGTTACGGGCAATGCCAACCAGCGGGGCTGGGGCAAAAGCGGGGCGAACGGTGCAGATACGAAGTTCACGGCGATCAGCCAGAACATGGAGGGGGACGTCGTCTACGACAGCATCTCCAACCTGAACTTCTACATGACCGACGGCAGCATGCTCCGGGGGGCTTTCATTGACGATGAGAAGGCAGCCGGGAACGGAGGCGACGGGGAGGCGAACCTGTTCATCGACTCACAAAGCAGCTGGATTGTCACCGGTGACAGCAGGCTGACCCGTCTTTCCTGCTCCGGGAGTATTACCGACAGGGACGGCAAGAGCGTCTCCGTCATCGGTACGGACGGGCGGACCTTTGTGGAGGGAAACAGCAGGTACACCATTACCGTGTCCTCCTATGACACGGAGGGTGATGTCTCTGCCGCCTCTCAGGCAAGCTCCTGGGACGACTGCCGGCCCTCTGATTTCTCCCTCTGAGGACAGGCCCGGAAAAGAGCTCATTTGCGCTTTTTTTCTTCCTTGCGGGCCTGATTGAAGTTTTTCGCAAGACACTTGCTCACATAGAGCAGGGTCCTGCGGGTCTC
>CADBRC010000232.1 GCA_902796985.1 uncultured Spirochaetaceae bacterium | reverse complement strand
TGGTAGCGCTCACCTTCACCGCCTTCATCTTGACCTTGATTTTCTTCTCCACCGTGATATCACTGCGCCACGCAGGATTGGAGAGGGTAATGTTGATTGTGTGCTGTCCGTCCGTAAGGGGATAGTTACTGATGTTCCCGGTGTCGGCCTCCCCGGTAAGCGGGTTTCCGTCCAGCTCAACCGTCATCGTCGCAAGGCCGTCGTCATAGGGGTTCGTCACGGAGAACTTGGGTGTCTTGTCGTTCAGCCAGCTGTAGCGGACCAGCTTGTAGTCACCTTCCGTCTCGTCAGTGAGCATGGCATCCGTGTAGGTCACGGTCGGATTGTTCAGGTCCGCGAGCGGAACAGTAAAGGCGGTCGTGCCACCTTCCTCGACGAGGCTGGTCTTGCTGCCGGCTCTGTAGGGGTTGCCGTCCGGCGTAAACGCCGTCAGGGTCACGGTTATGGTTGCCCCGATTCTCTGCCGAGGAACGATGAAGCGAACGTTGCCGTCGGCTCCGGCGTATGCCTTGCCCTTGAAGTCCGCGTCGCCCACAATCTCAAGCTGCACCTGGCCGCCGTCGGGCAGGTTCATCGATGATGCGGGAAGGATGACCTCGAATGTCCCGCGCTCCTCGGCGACCGGGTCCGTGCTGCCGCCGGAGAGAATCTCGATGGCCTCGTCGCCGCGGCCCGAGTCCATCATCTGCATTATGTCCCAGGCGGACATCTCGCCGCCGGAGGAGCCGGTCATGCCGCCCGAACCGCCAGAGCTCCCGCCCGAGCTGCCGGAGGAGGAGCCGGGGCTGTAGGTCTCGCCGTCGCTGTCGGCGGCTCCCCCGGTTCCGTTACAGGAGCTTATTAATAGAAGAAAGACGAGGAGGACAAGCGAAGTTAGCTTTGCACCCCCCCCCCGTAAGCTCAGAGTAACTCTTAACGCCGTGCGATTCAGTATGTTTTTCATAAGCAGGACTCACTGACAGTAAAACTACATCTATTATAAACCCGTTTTTCCGTCTTGTCACCTACATCAAAAGGTAGATTTTACAAAATTCTCAACTATGTTTTAAGAAAAGTGTATCAAAATGACCCAAACGCGTTTTTTCCGCTATCTCCGCCCGAATGACTCCAGGTTGGCGAGCCCGCGCTTGAACTGGGGAACGCGGGCCTGGGCGGTCGTGTTCCAGGGGGAAGTCTGCCCGTCTTTCAGGAAGTGATAGGCGACCCCCGCAATCATCGCCCCGTTGTCCCCACAGAGCTTGAGCGAAGGGAAGATGCAGCGCAGGTCCGTGCGTTCGGCAAGCATCGCCCTGAGCCGGGAGTTGGCGGCGACCCCGCCCCCCGCGACGACGGTGGTCAGCCCCGTGTCCTCCACTGCCCGGAAGAGGCGGGAGAGCAGGGTTCGGCAGGCCGCGTCCTGGAAAGAGGCCGCGATGTTGGGGATGGTCTTCTCGTAGCCGGGGTTCAGGAACATATCCGCCTGATGAATGACGGCTGTCTTGAGTCCGGAGAAGGAAACGTCGTAGCGGTGGGGCGAGGCCCTGCCCTCGTCCGCCTCTCCGCCGGCCGCATTCCCGCCCGACTGGGCACGCATTCCCTTCTTGTCGATTTTGGGCAGGGGGAAGGAGAAGGCGGCGGGGTCGCCGTCCTTGGACAGCCTGTCGATTATCACGCCGCCCGGGTAGCCCAGGTCATAGAACTTGGCCACCTTGTCGAATGCCTCTCCCACGCTGTCATCGATCGTCGTGCCGAGAATCTCAAGTTCTCCCACCCCCCTGACGACCGCGATGATGCTGTGGCCGCCGCTGACCAGAAGGCCCAGGTAGGGATAGGAAATGTCGTTTTCCAGATGGGCGGCGTACATGTGGCCGAGCATGTGGTTGACTGCGAAGAAGGGCTTGCCCGTCGCCCAGGCGAGGGTTTTGCCGAATGACAGGCCAACGAGCAGTGCGCCCATCAGGCCGGGCCGGTTGGTTGCAGCAATTGCGTCAACATCGTCCAGTGTCAGCCCCGCTTCGGAGAGGGACTGGCGGACGACGGGCAGGATCCACTCGGCGTGCTTGCGGCTCGCTATCTCGGGAACGACCCCCTTGTATATCTGGTGGAAGGGAATCTGGGTTGCCACCACGTTGCTCAGGATTCTCTTGCCGTCCTCGACGATGGCGCACGCGGTCTCGTCGCAGGAACTCTCTATACCCAACACCTTCATATCTTGACCTCCCAATCTCCCTCAGTCCCTCATCAGCTGCGAGGGGCAGACAATCTCATACCCTGCCGCCTCCAGCGCGGGATACAGGTCTGCCAGAAGTTCTGGCAGTATCCCGGCGGACTTGTCCACATGGCCTATCATTATAGCCTTTCCCTTTTTATTTGCAAGCTCCAGCCCCTCGGAGACCTGGGCGAACATCGCATCCCGCTCCAGAACGTTGTCCAGAAAAACGTCGCGCTCAAGAATTCTCATGCCCCGCTCGCGGGCAGCCTCGGGGGCCTTCGTTTCGGACGTAGTACGGGAGTCCATGAAGAAAACCCCGTAGTCCCGGGCGGCATCCAGCACCGCCCCGATCCGCTCCCTGTCCGCCGTTATCAGCGAGCCCTCGTGGTTGTTCATTCCGCGCACGCCGATTCCGAGCTCTTCCAGATTCGCCGTGACGAGGGCCTGTATCTGTTCGGCGGTCATGTCCGGCCCTATCGATCCCGGACCCGGCCACAGGTCCAGCTTGACGGACTGCATGGGCTGGTGCAGCATCAGCTCCTTACCCGCCGCGACGACCATCGCCGCCGACTGTCTGGTCAAAGGCAGGCCCGGCATGACGGCGACGGCAAGCGGCATGGGCAGGTCCAGGTATGCTTCCAGCGTGTCCACGTTCTGCCCCCCGTCGTCCAGGACAAAGGCGAGCCGTACCCTGCCATGAGCCTGCGGGATGACGAACTCCACGGGCCGCTCCACGGGGTGAATCTGAACGGGAGGCTCGCTGACGGAAACGGGCCGGACGGGGGCCGGATCTGCCGGTTCAGCAGGAGACGGGGCCGGGGCCGGAGTCTGCCCGCCGTCCTGTCCGGCAGGATAGTCTATGGAAGAAAATGTGCGGGAAGGGACATCATCGTCCCGGTACAAGACGTTCGCGAACAGCAGGACGACACAGGCAATGGCGACCACCCCCGAGAAGAGGAACAATTTACCTCCGCCGTGCCCCGCATGCCGCTTTCCCCGCCGTCGTTTCGTAGCCATAGTCCGGAGTGTAGCATAAAAACGGATTTTATGGAACGTGCGGACCCGGCAGGAATACTCCATAACGAATAGACCTGTTCGGAAACTGAGGTTTCCGAACAGGTCTGATATTTTTTTTTTTTTTTTTGGGCAAAGCTATTGACAACAGATAGAAAAATCATTAAGAATATATGCCCTTTTCTTCTGAAAACTAATTGACTAAATAACTCTTTTCGCTATAATAAAATTCATGGAGACACGGTCAGCTTCCACCCTTATGTCCGCTTATGCCCTCATTGGCGAGGGAAACCTTCGGGAAGCCAAGACCATACTGGAAGACGCGCTCACGGACGATCTGGACAACCACGACCTGGTGTTTGCAGCGAGCTGCTGCTCCTTCTGGAATGACACGATTGAGCGACTCCCCTCGCTGGATTCCTTCGAGCAGGGGGAGAGCCTGATAAATCACTGGCGCCGGTTCAAGCTGAGGCTGGAAAGGGAGGAAAGCCCCCTTGAGCAGACTGTTTACGCTTTCAGGAAGAAGGTTTTCACGACCGCACTGGAGCAGTACGGCAAGAACCTGGACAAGGCGGACAAGCTCTTCCACTCAGAGATATGCAGGAAAATCGGTTTCTGCTACAAGCAGCTCGGGGACTTCGAGACCGCCCTGGGATATATGCAGGAAGCCTATTCTGCCGTGGAGGGACGGGCTGACATCCTTGCGGAGATGGCGGACTGCTATGACTTGTGCGGCGAAGACAAATCGTCCAGAGTACTGTTCAGGGAGGCTTTCTTCCTGGACCCGCAGAAAGTAGATTTGTCATTCCTTGAGTCGCCGCTGATCGGCAAGCTGACGGCCCTGGTCACGGAGAAGGGACTGTCCGGTGCTGAGCTTCTGGAATGGATTCCCGTGTACGGGACGATTTTCCGGGTTTTCAATGTGAAGAGGAAGCTCAAGCCGCAGGAGATAGGGCGGCTCAAGCAGGACATCTACGCCAAGGAAAACGAAATGAAAGACCCTAACAACAACCTCGCCCTTATAAAGCCGAGGCTTTTGAATATGTATTTTTGGCTGGTAGACTATTGTGAACTTGCGCAGGAAAGCTACGCAAAGATACAGGAAACACTGCTGAAAATTAAACTTTTGGACAAGAACATCTATATGCTCTACACGGGCAACATATAAGGAGTATGGTATGTCAGAAGAACTTGAGAATTCAGTGCGGGAGAAGCTGAAGGCGGAGACGTGGACGAGGGCAGGAATTGAAGGCTTTACGACGGATAACCTGAACGAGCTTTCTGCCGACATCGAGAAGACCCACAAGGAGGGTGCCGAAGAGGTCATCATGGCCATCTGCGACGAGCAGCTGCAGAAGACCAAGGACAGCGTTTCCGCCCTTTACATAAAAGGCATGCTCAACCTCCTCGAGCAGGGCTCCGTGAGCAAGGAGCTTGTGTCCATAATCGACATATTCGAGAATAACCACAGGAAAACGATTGCGGATGACATCTGCAACAGAATCCTGGAAAAGGCTGAGGACAACCTCTTCGCGCTCCGCAAGAAGGCCAAGTATTACGAGGGTGAAGAGGACAAGAAGGCCCAGTACTGGGAAATCTGCAAGAAGATAGTCCAGCTGGACTTCAACGAGGCCGACCTCGCAAAGAAGCTCGCCAAGAAATACGGCGAGGAGGACCAGAACCAGAAGAACGAGGTGACCTACTACAAGAGGGCCATACTCCGCTACATCAACACGGCGAACGAGAGCTCGACCAAGAACATGGAGAACATACGTACCGTATGGTACGAGCTGGTCAGGCTCATCCCGAAGGAAATAGACTACTTCCTCATGCTGCAGAAGAAAATCGCCAAGAACATCAGCGCGGACAAATCTGCCGAGATCATGATGAAGCTCTATGAGTACTACCAGCGCACCGCCAACTGGGACGTCGCCATAAGCATCCTCAAGCTCGTTCTGGACATCGACAAGAAGAACTCCGACTACAGGACTGAGATAGTCAACTGCTTCAAGGAAAAGTACGCCGACAACGCCCACGTGGACGACTACATCAAGCGGTCCAACCTGAACCAGTCCTTCCGCGACGTGTTTGAGGCAATAAACGACTTCGAGAAGCACATCGCCTTTGATGCCGGCAACTTCGTCTTCCACCGCACCTGGGGAGTCGGTTACATAAAGTCCGTGCAGGGCGATGACCTGACGATCCTGTTCGGACCGAAGGTCGGCAAGAAGCCCATGAAGCTGGACATGGCTATAAAGGCCCTCCAGCCGCTGTCCAAGAAGCACATCTGGGTCCTCAAGGCAACCAAGAGCAAGGAATACCTGCTGAAGATGGTGGGACTCGGAGACGATGCAAAGAAGCTGTCCAAGGCGGACAAGGATGCGGCAAAGCGGAAAGCCGTCGCCAACACGCTGAAAATCATCATCGAAAGCTTTGACAACCGCTGCGACATGAAGCGCATCAAGGCGGAGCTCGTTCCTTCCATCATCGATGAGACCAAGTGGAACAACTGGCATGCCACCGCGAACGAGATACTGTCCGCCGGTTCCACGAGTGAGCCCAATTCTCCGAACTTCGCCGTCACCCAGGACGACATCAGCATGTATACCGTCCGCGAGAACAAGCTTGAAATTCAGGAGCGCCTCAACATCGAATTCAAGGCGGAGAAGGAATTCTTCCCCAAGAGCGACATACTGATGAAGCTGGTAGACCAGTACAAGGCCGCGAAGGACGAGGACAAAGACAAGTATCTGGAACCCCTGACGGATATGTTCAACTACTTCGTGAACTTCCTCAAGAGCGTCCCCAACGACAACGAGAAGGAGCAGATGACCAAGTGGGTCGCGTCCTTCCTCATCGTTCAGAGCATCGCCAAGGAGTTCCCCAGCTTCCACGTACCCGAGGACTTTACCTTCGAATCCGTCTACCAGAAGGTGAACTCAACCGAGAAATACAGCGCGAAGATTGCGTACAAGGAACTGCAGGGAAAGAAGAACTCCAACCTGCGCGACTATTTCCTCAAGGACATCAGGCAGCTGCTCAAGAGCTGGGACGATGAATACGTCAAGCTCTTCCCCGTCGTTGCCGAGTGCAGCCAGTCCGGCGAAAAGGAAAAGGCTGCCAGCTACATCACCAGGGAGCTCGAGGACGCGCACAAAGAAGACAAGCTGACCCAGCTCGTCAAAGACAGTTTTGATGATTTCAAGAACAACAGGAATGCCGTCATCTTCCTCTTCCAGGAACACAAGGACGACACGGACGGCTGGTACAAGGCCGCGAACATTCCTTATGACAAGCAGCTCCAGACGCTGATAAGCATCATCGAATACGCCTCCTGGGAAATCGCCTACCACAAGGATACTCCCGACAACAAGAAGACGATAAACAGCGCACGCAACCTCATCTTCGGAAAGAAGTCAGATGATAAGAACCTGGTTCTGGACTACATTCTTTCCGGTGACGAGCAGAACGCACTGCGCTTCTACACGATGATTAACGACATCGCTGACCTGGACCACATCAAGTACAAGGATCCGCTCAAAAAGAAGATCATGGACAAGTGGCCCGATTTCAAGTTCCCGGTAATGAAGGTAAAGCAGGGCGGCGGTACGAGCGGCCTCTACGTCACCGTAAAGGCACTGGAAGCTGCAAAGGCCGAAGCAGAGAACCTGGAAAAGGTCATCATTCCCCAGATTGTCAAGGAAGAAGCCGAGGCAAAAGAAAAGGGAGACCTCAGGGAGAACGCCGAGTACGAGTCTGCAAAGACAGCCCATCACCGGGAAAGCAGGAAGCTGGCCGACCTCCAGAAGAAACTGGAAAAGGCCATCGTCTTCGACCCGGCAAACGTCACGACGGCAATCGTCTCGTTCGGTACCAAGATCCGCGTCCACGACAACAGCGCAAACGAGGATGTCTCTTATACCATACTGGGACCCTTCGAGTCCGATCCGGACAACGGAATCATTTCCTACATCTCGCCGCTCGGCGACAAGCTGTTGAACCACAAGGCCGGTGACACGATACAGTTCTCGATTAACGGGAAGAAATACGACTATACGATAAAGTCCATCGAAGCCGCGAACCTGTCATAGGCCAACAGTCGATGACTCCAAAAAGAACCTTCCTGAAGCTGACCGAAAACATCGGCTGCTTCACAGGAAGCACGAACGTCGGGCTGGTCTCATCCGGCCCGGCGCTTTTCCTGATTGACTCCGGAGACTGTAAGGAGGACGGGGCTGTCCTCGCCTCCTGCATCCGGGAGTTATTCCCCGAAAAAAAAGTCAGGGCCGTCATAAACACCCACGGACACTCCGACCACTGCGGAGGAAACCTCGCCCTCAAGGAAGCATTCGACTGTGAGGTCTGGGCGCCTGAAACCGAGAGCATCTTCATCGAGAACCCGACCGTCCCGCTGGACATCTACTGGGGCGGCAGGCATCTGGCCGACAGCCATATTCCCGCCTTCAGGACAATAGAGCCGTGCAAAGTGGACAAGCCCCTCACGGAAGGTGAGATTGACGGGGAGGAAGTCAGCTTCAAAATGATTTCCCTGCCGGGTCACTTCTACGACCAGCTGGGCATCGTCGTCAGTGACAAGTCCTGCGGCAAGAAGGCATGCTTCATGGGCGACGCATTCTTCGGGCTCGAGATGATAAAGAAATACTGGATCCCCTTCATGCAGGATCCCCTGCTTTTCCGCAAGTCCGTCAGCAAGATAGAGGAAGAAGGCGCAGATTTCTTCATTCCCTCCCACGGCAACCTGTTCGACAGGGACAAGCTGCCCGCAATGGCAGAGATGAACAAGCTGATGACGCTGGAAGCGGAGAATCTGGTACTGAAAATCGTGCGCAAGGCCCCCGCGACCTGCGATGAAATTCTGAAGGAGGTCGCCGACTTCGCCGGACTCAACATGAAGCTGAGCCAGTATGTGCTCATCGGCTCTACGATACGTTCATACATCTCCCGCCTCTGCGCCGACGGCAAGCTCATATACAAAATGGAAGGAAACAGGCTCCTGTGGTATCCCGCCGGGTAAACTGAGCCGGTGCAAAAAAAGCCGGTCACTTTTACACCGGTTTATTTCTCCTTAAATGACCAGAACTTATTCAGCAGGAAATTAAGCGGTGTTGTAAAGCAGACGCAGAGGAGCGGTGCAACATACTTGGACAGGTGCAGAATGTCGATGAACAGGTGCAAAAGGAGCGTCTGCAGAACCAGACCGGTCAGCGCGTAGGAGATGAAGGTCTTGATCAGGGTCGCTGCATTGCTCCGCTTCTTGTCTTCGCTTTTCTTAAAGACAAAAAGGCTGTTCCACAAAAACGAATTCAGCACGCTGATGACAAAGCCTATCCCGTTCGCAACGGCGTAATGACAGCCGAAATGCACGAGCAGGCTGTAGATGACGTAATAGACAAGCAGGTTGCTCACACCCACAAAGGAGAACTTGATGAACTGCATCATCCAGGGAAAGCGTTCCAGCAGTGCAGAGATATACTTCACAGCATCCTCTCTATTCCGTCCCTGAACGAAAGGGAGGGCTTCCAGCCCGTATCGGCCGTCAGGTCGGATATGTCGGCCTTGAGGTAGGTAACGGACTTACCGTTGTACGGTATGGCCCCGAAGTTTGCCCCGGAGTACGAAGGATTGACCAAGGCGGTTATTTCTTCCAGATATTCTTTCAGCGGACGTGATTCGCCGCTCCCCAGACAGTAGGTTTTGCCGTCGATCCCGCGCTCTCCCAGTATATAGAAAGCCTTGCCCGCGTCCTCTTCAAAGAGGTAATCCCACTGGTGGGTACAGGGGCCCAGGTCCATTTTCTCACCAGATTTACAATGCGCTATAAAAGTCTTTATCAGCGTCGTAGCGTTGTCGTTCGTGCCGTAGACGCTCAAAATCCTGACCCAGTTGAACTGCATTCCCAGCCCGCGGCATTTCATCGCGGCAAGCAGGCCTGCCGCATGCTTGCATACCCCGTATGCGACTTCCGGGCGGCAGGG
Organism: uncultured Spirochaetaceae bacterium; assembly: GCA_902796985.1. GTDB lineage: Bacteria > Spirochaetota > Spirochaetia > Treponematales > Treponemataceae > Treponema_D. The sequence continues at coordinate 5,533 of CADBRC010000232.1, read as the reverse complement.
TACGCCGCCGTTAAGGGGAACGGAAACCCTCCCGTATTCGGCCTGGCTCCCCGCCCCGACGAACTTCCTGCAGCCGCAGCGGCTTGCCAGCGAAATTGCATCGAGCGTATAGCGGATGTTCAGTTCCTGCTTCTCAGGGCTATTCCGCCCTTCATGGTCAGTGAATGTCCAGCCGAAGTGGTAGAAACAGTCGACGGGACCTGCATTCCCGGCAGCCGCCGTCACGGCAGCAGCATCCAAATCCGCCATCCGGTCCAGGTCGCACTCAATCAGCTTTACAAGGGGCGAGCCGGGCAGGCGTGAAAGCTTTGCCGAGCCTTTACGGGCGAGGGCTATGACGGTGACGTTGTTCCTGATGCATTCATGTATCAGCGCACAGCCAATCATGCTCGTTGCGCCGGTCAACATCACGCAGTTCATGAATTGCCTCCGGGTTCTGCCAGACTCTCCGGCAGGGGAGCTACTTTCATCAGGGACTTGAACTCCTCCCGGGGCAGGAATGGATACATATCCTCCAGGGGCATGGAAAGCATCTTGCCGTCATCCGACATCTTGGATGAAACCGTCGGTATTATTTCCATGTCGGGAGTAACGCGGACACGGACAAGCGCAGGTCCCTTGTATCCCAGAATCTCCGGCATTCCTTCACGGAAGGCTTTCGCCGAAGGCAGGTCAAAATACCGTATGCCGAAGGCCTCCGCCAGCTTGTCAAGGCGCGTGAAGGAAACGCCGCTTGAGACGCTCTCCCCCACGTAGTTGCCGTTAAAGTAACGCTTCTGCGTCTGGTGTATCGAGAAATAGCCCCCGTTCTCTACGACGAAAAGCTTTATGTTATAATTATGGAAGGCTACGGTCTCCAGTTCCTGCATGTTCTGCATGAACGACCCCTCTCCGGTTATGCCGATGACGGTCTGGTCGGGGGCTGCAGCCGCTACCCCTATCGATGCGGGAAGGGTGAAGCCCATCGTCGCCGTACCGCCGGTCGTTATGTGACGCTGGCCGGCCTTGACCTCCATCGCCTGTGCCGTCACGTAGAATGCAGAACCTGCATCGGAGACAAAGGGCGTAGAGCCGCTGCTGAATGCGTTCAAAAGGCCGAGGAACTCATAGTAATTGAGTCCCTTCGGGTCTTCCTTGTATTCAGCCGCAATGACCGGATATTTTTGCTTCCATCCGGTACAGCACTCCCTCCAGGGAGTATAGTTCTTACCGCCCGGCATCCTGCCGTTCAGGGCCGCAAGAAATTCTTTTGCATCGCCCTCAATGACGCGGTCCAGACGGACGGTCTGCTTTGTATGCTCGCCCGCGTCTATATCCACGGCGATGATTTTTGCTTCCCGTGCAAACTTGTCATACTCATGTCCCGTGTCCGAAACGGACAGGCGGCATCCGACCGAAATGAGCAGGTCTGCGTTCTGCATGGCGAGGTTTCCCGCCCTGCTTCCCTTGGAACCAATCCTGCCGATGCAGCAGGGGTCGGCATCGTCCAGCACATCCACGCCCAGAAAGGACATGACGACCGGAATGTCGTGACTGTCCGCAAGCTTTTTCAGCTCCGGGCAGGCCCCCGCAAGCCTGATGCCGTGACCTGCAACAATGACCGGGCGCTCTGCCTTGGACAGGGCTTCCAGCACGAAGGCAAAATCCTCCTCTGCCGGGACCGGCCTGTTTCCTGACGGAGGGGTATATCCTTCCAGCGTATCCTCGTCCAGCATCGCCCCCTGTATGTCGAGCGGAATGCTCAGGGCAACGGGGCCGGGCCTGCCGTGAGTAGCTTCGTATACGGCCTTCTCCAGATACCAGCGTATCTTCTTTGCGTCGTCCACTTCGACGGCGAACTTGGTCATGGGGCTGACGACAGGGATGATGTCTGCTTCCTGCACACCGAACTGCCTGAGCCCGGGAATGCCCGCCTTCCTGATGGTCTGGCTGCTCTTCGCCTGACCAAAGAGGAACACGACCGGCGTTGAGTCCTGCCAGCAGTCCAGCATACCAGTCAGGGTATTCGTCGCACCGGGACCGCTCGTCGTCAGGACGAGACCGAGCGAGTTCTTCATCTTGGAGTAGGCTTCAGCCGCCATCGCGGCCGCCTGCTCATGCTCGGTGCAGGTGTATTTGATTTTCTTAGAGCGTCCGAAGGAATCCTGCAGGTGCATGCAGCCCCCTCCGGTCAGCATGAAGATGTCCGTAACACCCTTGTCCTCGAAGAATCTGACCAGATAATCGGAGAGCTTAATCATTCCGTACCCCTTCGGTAAATTCGTGCACGCAGTCATAGAGGATGCCGCAGTCCACCTTATAAACGATGAAGGAGAAGCCCTGCGCAATGACATCCTTTGCCTCTTTTACGCTGTGAACCATGCAGCCCGCAGACTTGCCGGCAGCAGAGGCTTTCTTCGCAGTCAGCGCCATCAGGTCCAGTACCTTCCGGTTCGTCACGTCACCGGGAATGCCGAGCGCGATGGAAAGGTCGTACTGTCCGACATAGAGCACGGAAATCTGCGGGATTTTCAGGATCTCGTCCAGCTGGGAGAACGCTTCGGTTCCTTCCAGTATCAGGCCGATTTTAATCCGCCTGTTCTCTTTTTCAAAATAGTCACCGCTGACTTTGTGGTAGCCTCCCGCCGGAACGAAGGGATTGAATCCCCGCTCCCCCTCGGGGGCAAAACAGCAGAGGCGGACGGCTTCCTTTGCGTCGGCGAGACCCTTCACCTGCGGGAATATGATGCCGTCGCAGCCCGTGTCCAGCGTCCGCGTAACCCAGGATTCCTCTATGGCAGGGACGCGGATATAGGCACCCTTGCCCTCCGCGCGGGCGGCGAAAACCATATCCTGCGCGATGTTAAAGTCTATGACCCCGTGCTCCATGTCTATGATAGAAAAGTCGAACCCGGCCCTGGCCATGACGTTCGTAACGTAGGCGGAGGGCATCTCAGCCCAGGTGCCTATTTGCAGCTTGTCCATACGCAGTCGTTTTACCTCGTTCTATTGCTTCGCGTTCTTCTTGTCCTGAAGGCGTTTGGCGACCTCGACAATCATGTCTTCCTGACCGGCGACAGCCTTGCGCCGCCCCAGCTCCATGAGGATGTCTCGGGCATCCACGCCGAAGCAGGCAGCGGCATTCTGCACATGCCGCTTGAAGCCGGAGAACACGCCCGCCATCCCGTTCACGATGCTGATGTCGTCAAGCCCCTTATCCTGCTTCCACCAGCGGGCAACGTATGCCTCGCTCGCGTCCATCATCTTGTAGAGGTCGGCATTGCAGGGTATACCCTCTTTCTTCAGCAGGGCGACGATTGCCTCCAGCTGGCAGTTCCCGGCCCCTGCACCGAAGCCCCGTATTGTACCGTCTATTACGCTCGCCCCGCACTGTATCGCCGTGTATGTGTTGGCGACGGCAAGGGACAGGTTGTTGTGTGCATGAAAACCGATGCGGCAGCTCAGCCTGCCGGACAGCATGCTTACGGTATCGCGCACCATCTCCGGCGTGGAGGCCCCTGCGCTGTCCATCAGGATGACTCCCTGTACACCGTAGGACTCAAGCTGCAGGGCCTGCTCCAGCAGGGTATCCCTGTCTGCGAGGTGGTACATCATCATGACTCCGTAGACTTCCCTGCCCTCTTTAGCAAGGTACTCGATGTGCTGGCGGGTGATGTTGGTCTCGGTACAGTGGCAGCCTATCTTGAAGAGGTCTACTCCGGCCTCAACGGCAGGAACCAGGTCGTCCCGTATGGTACCGTAGCCGGGCATCATGAAAACGGCGAGCTTGGTCTGCTTCAAGTTCTCCCGCGCGACCCGGAGCATCTCGGCATCGGAAAGAAGGGAAAGCCCCACCTGCAGCGACGATGCACCGAGCCCGTTCCCGTGCCCCACGACTATCGCGTCCATACCCGCCCCGTCCATCGCGCGGCAGTAATCCCGTATATGCTCCTCCGTGTACTGATGCCCTATGGCATGACTGCCGTCGCGGAGCGTTGCATCAAAAATCTTAATTCCTTCCATCCCCATTGTTCCCGTAACCCTTCTTAAGCGCATATTCCGTCGCAATCTTGACGGCGGCGCAGGTGATTATGTCCAGGTTTCCCGCATATTTGGGCAGGTAGTCCCCTCCCCCTGTCACCTCCACGCTCAGGGTGACCCTGCCGTTCTCCAGTATGGGACCAAGCACGATGTGGAAGCCGGGAACGTAGCCCTGTATAACCTTCTCCATGTCAAAGGCGGCCCGCCGTATCTTGTCCATGTCCGGCTTCCCGCAGAGGATATAGAGGGTGTTGTGCATCGTGATGGGAGGTACCGCAGGGTTCAGGTTTATCATCGCCTTGGTATGCGCTATTCCCGTAAAGTCGCGGAGCGCGTCCTTGGTCGTCTGGGTGAACTCGTCTATGTTGTTCCGCGTACCCATCCCGGCGGAAGCAGAGGCAATCGTTGCAACGAGCTCCAGATAGCTGATGTCATGCTGCACCCGGCTTATCGCGAGCGCGATGGGAATGATCGCCTGCCCGCCGCAGGTAATCAGGTTTACGTTGTCCTGTCTGAGCCCTTCTTCCAGATTCACGGCGGGAATGCAGAAGGAGCCGATGTGGGCAGGCGTCAGGTCTATCGTGAATTTGCCGAGCCGCTTCAGAATCGGCGCGTTGTGCCGGTGGCCCTCGACCGATGTCGCGTCAAAGACCAGCTCGCAGCAGTCAGGATGCTTCTCGATGTAGCTGACGGACTCCACGGACGTGGGGACACCGAGCGCCTTCGCCCGTGCGATTCCCCGTGAGTCAGGTTTATGTCCTGTGAAAACGCCGCACTCCAGCACCGGGGACTTCATCAGCTTGGCCAAAAGGTCACTGCCGATGTTGCCGGTCCCGATTATGGCGGCCTTCATCTTGCCCATCAAAAAGCCCTGTCCTTCCTACAAGTTCGCCTTGATGACGCCCGCCATCTTGTCCAGCATCGCGTCGCTCATGCCCGGGTATACCCCTACCCAGAAAGTATCGTTCATTATCCTGTCCGTGCAGTCCAGGCTGCCGGATACCCTGTATGCGTCGCTGCCCCGGATTGCGTCAAAGCAGGGGTGCTTGGTCAGGTTGCCCGCGAAGAGCATCCTCGTCTGTATCTTGTTTCCTTCCAGTGCCTTGACCAGGCGGAGCTTCCCGCCCGCTTCCTTGCAGGTAATCAGGAAGCCGAACCAGCTGGGATTGCTGTTAGCCACAGGCTCGGGCAGGATAAGCTTGTCCTCCGTGCCGGACAGGGCATCGCGCAGGTACTGCCAGTTGTGCCGCCGCTTCTCCACGAAGGAGGGGAACTTCTCCAGCTGGGCGCATCCGATTGCCGCCTGAAGGTCGGTCGCCTTGAGGTTGTAGCCCAAGTGGCTGTAAACATACTTATGGTCGTATCCTGCGGGGAGCTGCCCGTACTGGCCGTCAAACCTGTGCCCGCAGGTGTTGTCCTTGCCGGACGGACATGAGCAGTCGCGCCCCCAGTCCCGTATCGAAAGGGCGATCTTGTGCAGGAGGGGGTCGGACGTGTAAACCGCACCGCCCTC
>CADBRC010000231.1 GCA_902796985.1 uncultured Spirochaetaceae bacterium | reverse complement strand
TGTTCACTGCCGTCATGAACTTGGTCTGTCCGCCTGCCTGCAGGACTCCGCCGCCGACAACCATGTTAAAGACTTTTGCCGTGAAGACGAGGGCGAACGCGATGAGGATCTTCACCGTGATGCCGCGGGTCTCCGGGGCAACGTTGAAGAGGCGCACATAGAACGGTGAGAGGGCGCAGACCAGCAGTGCGATGATGATCCCTGCGGCAACCGTCAGGCGGACAAAGCTGACTGCCTGGGACCAGGCTTTTTTCTCGTCATTCGCACCGAGCGAGTTGCCGACGATGATCCCGGCTGCCGAAGAGACGCCGCACAAAGCCCCGATTGTGATACCCTGTATAGGGTACATCAGCGTCATTGCCGCGCAGGGCTCCGTTCCCAAGTGTCCGTAGATGACCGCATACATGTTCTCGCCGAGCGACCACAGGGCTTCACCCAGCAGAACCGGGGCGAGGATGGACGCGGCATTTTTCACGAAGTCCGAAGGAAAGCGCAGGGCAGGTTTGAGGAACAGGCTTTCCCGCCTCTTCTCCCGCATGAACAGAACAAGGACAATCAGCATTTCCACGATATGAGAGGCTGACGTCGCTATGGCAGCTCCGGATTCTTCCATACGGGGGAACGGCCCGATTCCGAAAATCAGGAGCCAGTTCAAAAGCGTGTTCGTGACGATTGCGGCCACGCCTGCTACGGCAGGAAGCTTGGCGCGGTTCATGTTGCGGAGGAGGGTGGAAACAAAGAGGCTTATGACGGAAGGAAGGTAGCCCAAAGCCCGCCAGCGCAGGTACACGGCGGCTTTCCCGATCGTCTCGCCGTCATCGGAATAGAGGGACATAATCGGAACCGGTACGAGAAGCGAGAGCACGGAAAAAACAAAGACAAACAGGAGGGCGAGGTAAAGCGGCAGGAAGAAGCTGTCGCTCACGCCCTTTTCGTTTTTCGCGCCCCGGTACTGGGAAATGAGAATGCCCGCAGCAGTGACGATTGCGGAGAGGATGACCGAGAAAAGGGAGCTGAACTTTCCCGCAAGACCGATTCCGGCGATGCATGCGCTGCCGAGCGAGCCTATCATGATCTGGTCAATCAGGCCGAGCGACGACTGCATGAGGCTCTGCACGGTGACCGGCAGGGCTATTTCGACAAGTTTCCGTTTGAATTCTTTGTCCATCATGATTATGATGATAATCCTGCTTCGCTGGAAAATCTAGGGCAAAAATGACAAGTTTATATGATGAAAGTATCATCACGCCGCCAGTGCCAGCCCCCGGCAGAGCCTTTACAGAAATCCGCCATTTCACTAAAATGACATTTTATGAAGAAACAGATCCTAAGCATTGTGCTTTGCTTCATATATCTCATCCTGCCTTCTGCGGCCCCCGCACAGAGGTTGCCCGAAAGTTTCAGGGACTCCACGCCGTCACTCAAAGACTGCTATGCCCGCTATTTCACGCTGGGGGCTTCTTCCTATGCCGACGGCGAGGAGGATAGCAGAATAAAGGAGCAGAAAAAAGAATCCAAAAAAGAGGAAAAACAAGAGAAGAAAAAAGCGAAAGCCCAGAAAAAACGGAAGCGCAATGCCGGCACCAGTGAAGAAGAGTATGATGACCTGGAAGATGAAAGTTCCGGGCCAGTCGAAAAGAGTTCGTATTTCATCAGGACCGTGGAAAAACATTTTACGGAGCTTTCAAGCGGGACAGAGCTGCTTCCCGGAAAGCTTCTGGGCAAAAAACCGAAAAAGTATACGCGCTTCACGGCAAGCGACGGCCTCAGCTATGAGGTTCCGGCAAAATGGAACTCAGGGTATCTCTCCCTTTTTTTAGACGATGCCAAAAGAGCCGGGGTACAGGTCCGCTTCCACCTTCTGGTATGCCCGGAGATGAGCCCCGACTGGTTCTTTTTCCGCTACTATGACACAGCATCGCATTTGGCAAGCAAGGCTGAAATGGCAGCCCGCCTTGAGTGGTACATAAAAACGGTGACGGATTTCATCTCGGACTGGGAATACAAACACAACCAGGGACAGACCCTGGTCACATCCTATGACGTGGTATCAGAGCTGTTCACAGACTCGGGGGATTTGAACCTTACCCCTTACAATTACCTGATGAAGATTTTCGGTGACAGCTCCTATGCCATTCAGTCCTTCGCCTTTGCGTCAAAGTGTGTTCCCGATTCCATAAAACTGTGCTACTCTGACCATTCCCTCTTTGAAAAGAAAAAGGCTGAGAAGGTAAAGGAGCTCATCAAATCCGTGCGTTCTGCAGACGGGAACAGCCGGGTGGACGAAATAGGAATCATCTCGCACATCATGGAAGACTGGCCGGACAGAGATGCATTCTTTGGCGCGTGCAGGGAGTTTTCTTCCATGGATCTGGACGTGCAGATTCAGCAGCTGGACATAGCGGCCCGGACAAGGAAAGACAGCGGAGATGCTTATTTTGATTTCATGAAAGCCTGCATGAAAAACTCAGACAGCATAAAAGGCGTCTCATTCCGGGCCGTAAACGCTTCGGAAGAAACAGACTTCGTTGACTATATGAGGGCACCGCTTTTCACAACCGAGTATTCCTGTACCAAAAATTTCGACAGGATTATTGAAGCCTCTGGCCATCAGGAAGGAAAAGAAAAATGAAAAGCCTGAAACTGAAAGCATCTTTACTGATTCTCCTTGCAGCTTCCTCCCTTTGCCTGTCTGCAAAATCCTCTTCCAGCGCCCCGAATCTTTTTGACTATGTAAAAGCGTATGGACAGCTCAGCTTTGAGGAAGAAGGAATCAACGAGCTGGACAATGCGATTTTCTCCATGCTTTCCTATATAAACTTTGAGGGCACGGCTGCAGAGCGGAACAAGGACGGAGTAAGCCTGCGGGAGCTTTCCGACCGTTTCTTCAGCTCGGAATTCCGATACAGCATCAGAAACGAAAACTGGGACATCTGGCAATCCTGCATCAGGATGCTTGAGACGGCAGCCAGATATAAACGCTATGCAGGAATAAAGGTTCGGGGGTATGTGAGCCTGCTGGACGAAGTTGCGGCGACGCAGTTCTCCGCGATAATTTTTTCCCTCACCCCGACCCTCCACTTCATTGCCTTCCGGGGAACGGATACATCCATTGCGGGCTGGCGCGACAACTTCCTCATGACATGCGAGAACCAGACTACGACACAGATGCTTGCTTTGGAGTATATGGAAAAATGGGCACCCCGCCTGCCCGGAACGATTCATACGGGCGGCCATTCCAAGGGGGCAAACCTCGCCATATATGCCGCAGCCAAAGTAGATTCAGAGATTCAGGATCGGATTAAAGGCATATGGAATTATGAGGGGCCGGGTTTTTCCCGTAATCCCGACATGCTTGAGCGGATTAAGGCCATAGACGAACGGATCAGGACCTTCATTCCCGAAACATCCCTTGTGGGCGTGGTCATGAGAAGCTTTAGCAGCTACACTGCGGTAAAAAGCGAAAACAAGCTGTTCCTGCAGCACGATATTTTCTCATGGTACGTAAACGGAAAAGAGTTTGAGAGCGTTGAAGAGACTTCCCGCACCAGCAGGATATTCGATTCAGCCATGAACGAAACAATCGCGAACCTGAGCGATGCACAGTTCCGCATCATAATCAACGCAATCTTTGATTCCATGGAGGATGCAGGAATTCACAACGTCCAGGACATCGCTGACAATACGGGCCGGTTCAG
>CADBRC010000230.1 GCA_902796985.1 uncultured Spirochaetaceae bacterium | reverse complement strand
CGGGCGGCCCCACAAGGATGAGGACGGATCCCTTGCCGTCGTGCTTGAGCTTGCGGACGGACAGGTACTCCAGAATGCGTTTCTTCACGTCCTCAAGGCCATAGTGGTCGCCGTCGAGGATCTTCTTTGCCTCTTCCAGGCTGTAGGATTCCACCGGCTTGTCGTTCCAGGGCAGGGCACAGACCAGCTCCAGATAGTTCCGGCTGGACATATAGTCGGGATCATGGGGATCAGTCAAATTGAACTTCTCCAGCTCCCCATCCAGAGCCTCCTTTACCTCGCCGGTAAAATGGAAGGACTCTATCTTGGCCTTGAATTTCTGGTAGTCGCTCGTCTTGGAGTTGGAGGCAATGCCCAGCTCCTCCTGTATGCTCTTGAGCTCCTCGCGCAGGAAGTAGTCCCGCTGGTTCTTCTCCACCTTGTCGTTTATCTCAGTCTGAATCTTCTTCTGGACGCGGAGGATTTCCTCCTCCTTCTTGATGTAGATGAGGACCTGATTCATCCGTTCGCGGACGTTCAGAATCTCAAGCACCTTCTGCTGCTCGTCCTTCTCAATGTTCAGGATGGAGGCGACGAAGTCCGCGATTTTGCCCGGATGGTCAATGTTGACCATGTTCAGCCGCATCTCCTCGGTAAACATGGGGTTGTTGTCGCTTATCTCTTTCATCTCGCTGACGATGGCACGGGTCAGGGCCTTTATCTCGAAGGGGTTGTCCTCAATGTCCTCAAGGTACTCCACGGCGGCAACCATGGGGCCGGAAGCGTTCAATGCCTTGCGGATCTTGAAGCGCTGGATTGTTGAGACAAAGACGTTCACCCCCCCGTCCGGGAGGTTTATCTTCTTTATGATGCGTGCCACCGTACCCACGCTGTGCAGGTCGGATATGGAGGGCGTGTCCACGTCGTCCTTGAGCATGACGATGCCGATGTAGCCGTCGCCCTTAAAGGCTTCCTCGACTACCTTGGTATCGTCGTTGTTGTTTATCATAAGGGGCGTAAAGATGCCCGGAAAAATCGGCCTTCCGCCGATCGGTATTATATACAGCTTGCCAGGAAGCTCCTCCCGCGCGGGAAGGCCCACAATATCGTCGCTGTCGCTGTCGATGTCTCTGTTCATTCCACTAATATACAACAAAACGCCGAAAAAGCAAAGCGGAACGGGAAAATGCCCGCCACCGCGCAGCTTCAAGGCAACCGTCAGCGCAGCTTCAAGGCAACCGACAGCCATCAGTACCGGCGTATAACACATATTTAACCTTGGATTTCCCCGCAAAGTTGCAAAAACGATCACTGCTCCACAGATGAATTCAGAGACAGCGGATGTCATGGCGGGGGCCGGCTCCCCCGCTCCGCCCCGCTGAAAACATCCAGAAGGAGAACGATTTTTATGGAAGAAAAGAAGATTCTTGGGCAATCTGCCCGGCCCCACCCTGCCCAAGCAGAAAGGACTGGAGGCCAAAAACGCCCCTGCCTGCCGAACCCGAGGCTCGACGCGAACTTCAAGGGCATGTTCACCAAGGACTGCGAGGACTCGCACATCGCGCTCAAGTCCTTTCTCTCCGCGATGATAGGAGAACCGGTGACCGACGTGATCGTCCGCGAGAACGAGGAAGCCACCCAGTACAAGGGTCAGAAGAAAATCCACTACGACATTAAGTGCCAGTTCGGAGACGGAACGAAAGCCCAGATTGAAATGCAGGGGTACAACAGGAACCTCGACTATGACAAACGCGTAGAGTATTACGTGGCACGCCTCCTCAGTTCCGCGTCCGTAGCCGGAAACAAATGGAAGATGCTTCCCAAGGTCTACCAGATTTCCGTGCTCAACTTCACCTACGACAACGGGAACAAGGAGCCATTGCATCACTACACGATGACGGACAGCAAAGACAACGCCACGCTCTCTGGAATCCTGAACGTTATCTTCATGGAGCTGCCCAAACTGCCACCTGTCGATGAGGGAACGGACATCGACAGCTTGCCAAGCGCGGTGAAATGGGGTAAATTCATACAGGAAGCAGATAATCCTGAGAAGCAGGATTTGATAGACAGGCTTGCAAGGAGCGAGAAGGGAATTATGAGCGCACAGGCAGTGTTATCAGCGATAGACGAGGACGGCTGGCGGGCATTCGAGCAGTGGCAGGAGACGGTCGCCGACAGGATAGACAGGACAGAGCCCATCTTAAAGGCGAAAGAGGAGGTGCAGCAGACGACCGCACGGAACATGCTGGCGCGGAACTACCCGATTGCCGATATCGCCGAGATAACAGGTCTCCCCATCGCAGACATAGAGAAACTGGCCGCCAACCCGTAGCAAACTCCCCTCCCCCGGTGGCCTGGCGCATGCCCCCCGAATATCCATTCGTGGGTGCGAAGAATGCTCATTCTGGTACCACCACGATGGACTATCTGGTGCCACCACGATGGACTATCTGGTGTCGCCACGATGGACTATCTGGTGTCGCCACGATAGGCAACCCACAGAACGGCAGATTGTCATGCCACGATAAAAACAAAATATACAAGGAAATAGCCGAATCGGCCTGATTTTTCGGAAAACTGTGACGGGGAACAAGAAAAACAAGGGCGCTTGAGCCAGAGGGAATTGCCCCGCCAGCTTTTAGCAGGCCTCAGCTCACCGGGACCGTCAGGCGATGGACTACCGACCGGGCGAGGTTCAGGTCATCGGAGGAAAGGTGCCGTATGTCGCGGATAAGCTCGGCCAGATCCGCATTTTCCCGCCGTTTTGAACCGTCCGCCCCCGTCACAAGGTACTCGATGCTGCCCCCCCAGCACATTTGCGATTTTGACCGAATCCGAGGCGTCGGGAAGCCTGTCCTTCGACATCCAAGACTGCAAATGCAAATGGAGTTGTCGTAAACTATTCAATCCAGAGAAAATGTGCTATACTGTCAGTATGGAAGAAGAAATCTTCATGACCGAAGAGGAATATGCATCTCAGG
>CADBRC010000229.1 GCA_902796985.1 uncultured Spirochaetaceae bacterium | reverse complement strand
CTTGTTTTCCGGCATGGGATAAAGCTCCTCACAAAATCTCCATCATTTTAGGGGTATTCTATCACGAAATCTCCGTATTTGGAAGCTGTTTTTATCACAAAATCTCCATGTTGAGAAGGGGTGTTTATCACAAAATCTCCGCGTCAGGGGAACATGGGGCAAGTTTGCCCCTGCTCAGACCCGAAAAAATGTAGTCATACTGCATTTTCAGCCCCGAAAAAGTGTGGGTTTCGCCTTGTTTCAGCCCAGAAAAAGTGTTAGAATGGCGGCATGGAACGCTTCGCCCTGCAGCAGCTGAAAGAATGGAAGGAAAAGCCCGGACGCAAGCCCCTTGTCCTGATGGGGGCCAGGCAGGTCGGCAAAACCTGGCTCATGAAGGAATTCGGCAGGCTGTGCTACAAGAACACGGCATACATCTCCTTCTACAACAACGAGGCCATGAAACGCCTCTTTGACGGTGACTACGACATCGCCCGGATCGTCTCCTACCTGGACATTGAGGCCGGCTTCCACATAACGGCGGAGGACACGCTGATCATCTTTGACGAAGTGCAGAATGCGCCCAAGGCCTTTGAGTCGCTGAAGTACTTCTGCGAGGAAGCTCCCCAGTACCACATAATCTGCGCAGGCTCGCTTCTGGGCGTGGCGCTGCACCAAGGCGTTTCCTACCCGGTGGGAAAGGTCGAGACCCTGGCCCTGCATCCCTTGAGCTTTCGGGAATACCTGTGCGCCGTGGGGGAAAAGCCGCTTGCGGACGCGCTCGTTTCCAAGGATTATGCCCTCATCGACGGCTTTGCGGAAAAATACATCTACCAATTGAAGAACTACTACTATGTGGGCGGCATGCCCGAAGCGGTGGAAGCGTTCCGCCTGCGCTCCGACTACAACGAGATCCGCCGGATACAGACGGAGATACTCGGCCAGTACCAGGGGGACTTCGGCAAGCACGCGGGGGCAGGCGAGCTGCCCAGAATCAACATGGTGTGGGACTCCATCCCCATGCAGCTTGCCAAGGAAAACCGGAAATTCTTCTTTGGCAAAATCAAGAAAGGCGCACGGAGCGGGGACTTTGAGCTTGCCATACAGTGGCTGACCGACAGCGGGCTGGTCCACAAGGTGCACCGGGTGAACGAACCCCGCGTCCCGCTCGCCGCGTACAGGGATTTTTCCGCCTACAAGCTCTTCGTGCTTGACGTGGGGCTTCTGTGTGCGATGAGCGGTCTGGACGTACGGACGATAATCGACGGCAACGCGCTCTTCGTCGAATTCAAAGGGGCCCTCACTGAGCAGTATGTCCTGCAGGAGATGCTAAGCGGCAGCCGGTATACGCCCTATTACTACGGAACGGAAAAGGCGACCTTCGAGCAGGACTTTTTGGTTCAGGACGGGATGAACATCGTCCCCATAGAGGTGAAGGCGGAGACGAACGTGCGCTCGCAGAGCCTCAAGGCCTTCCATGACAAATACAATCCGCCCCTGTCCGTCCGCTTTTCGCTGCTTCCATACAGGGAGCAGGACTGGCTGGTGAACATCCCCCTCTACGCCGTGTGCAACCTGTAGGCTGGGGCGAGCCGGTCACAGAATCTCCGTACCAGGGGAATACAGGGCAACTTATTTCCTCTGAATTCTGACAAAATTATCCCGCTGAATCCTTTGAAAAATGACAAAAAATACCTGCTAAATCCTTTGAATTCTGACAAAGATGTTGTATAATAAGTTATGCTGCAAAGAGATATATGGGAAGAGCTTGCTGCCTGGAAAAATCGTCCCCATCACCCCCTTGTACTGAGGGGACTAAGACAGACAGGAAAGACTTTCATAGTGAAGGAATTCGGCCGGAAATTCTATGACAACGTGGTCTACCTGGATCTGCGGGCCAGCAAGGCCGTGCATTCGGCCTTTGAAGGCTCCTTTGATGTCAAGCAGATGGTCCTTGCCATCACGTCCGCTGATGTGACCGCCCGATTTGTGCCCGGAAAGACCCTGCTCATACTGGACGAAATCCAGGACTGCCCGAATGCGCGGAGCTCGCTCAAGTACTGGGATCTGGACGGCAGCTTTGACGTGATATGCACCGGAAGCTTCCTTGGCGTGAAGGGGTTCAGGGCTCCTTATGAACGAGGCGTGCCCGTGGGCTATGAGGAGCAGCTGACCATGCACCCGCTGACATTCAGGGAGTTTCTTGTGAACACCGGGATGGACCGGAGCGTGCTGTATTATGTCGCCCGCTGCCTTAAGGACAGGACTATGGTGGAAAAGACCGTCCATGAGAGCATGCGCACCCTCTACCTCCAGTATCTTGTTGTGGGCGGAATGCCCGAGGCGGTGGTCAGGTTCTTTGAGACCCACGACCTCAACGCCGTCAGGGAAATCCAGAGGGGCATACTGCAGTCCATCAAGGATGACCTTGGCCGCTACAAGGATAAGGACGGCAACGACAGGATAAACGAGGTGCTCAAGCTCCGTGCCGAGGCCTGCCTCGCATCCCTTCCCGCCCAGCTTTCCAAGGAATACAAGAAGTTCCAGTACAGCCTTGTTGACGTGAAGGGGCATTCCCCGGAGAAGGCGGACGGCCTGCAGTACCTGGAGGACGTGGGCCTTGTCGTCCGCTCCTACAATACGCGGGAGATTTCAAGCCCGCTTGAGGGCGTGAAGATACCCACGGAGTTCAAGGTTTTCTTCGCGGACACGGGACTGCTTGCCTCTCAGCTGGGGGAAGATGCCGCCTTGAAAATCCTTAAGGGAGACCTTGGCGCATACAAGGGGGCCATTGCAGAGAACATGGTCGCCTCCGCCTTCGCAAAGGAGGACAGGAGCCTCTATTACTTCCATGCGCCCAGCGGTTCGCCGGAGCTGGACTTTCTGTTCGAGAGAGACGGCGAGACTGTCATCGTGGAGTGCAAGTCCACCAACAACAGGGCGACCAGCATGAAGTTCGTGCTTGCAAACCCCCGGAGGTATGGAACGCATCCTGCCGTGAAATTCGCAGATGCGAACGTGGGCGGCGGGGATGGATTTGACACGAATCCCATCTATGCGCTTGGATTCATGCACAAAAAGAATGGGGCCCATCCCTTGGAGATGGTGGATGTGACAAAGCTGCGGGTTCCGGAGTAGGAGGATTTTCCATCACAGAATCTCCGCGCCAGGGGAACATCGGGCGGCTTCATGCGGAGGCAACGGAAACTTGCCGATTCGCCCGCTTTTTCGCTATATTGTCAATAGAAAAATTTTCTTCTATACATAAAGAGGTCATACG
>CADBRC010000228.1 GCA_902796985.1 uncultured Spirochaetaceae bacterium | reverse complement strand
GGATCCTGCGGCGACCCTTGTCTCGCTCTGCGGGCAAAGGGACGTGGGCTGCATCGCAATGCAGCCGCTCAACGGAGGCATTCTCCGTAACATTCCCCTTGCCGTAGGATTTTTTACCCAGTATGATAACGCAGTGCCGGTTTTTGGCATCCATACGGCGGAGGAGCTTCAGCAGATAGTCTACTTTGCCGATCATCCGCCGGTTATCGACGATAAGTTCAAAAGCGATATTGAGGCAGTCCGCCTGCATTACAACTAGAGCTGCATCCTAATCCGATTCCCACTCGCCCTCATCCGTAATGTGCCAGATGGCAAGCTGCTGCTTGGAACGCGGGTTGTACCAGGAGATGCTCCCGTCATTGTTCAGGACGGCGAGCAGGTTCTGCCCGCTGACAGCCTTGACGGGGAGGGATGCCGACCTTCTGTAGGTGACGCACTTGTTTGTCTTCAGGTTGTAGGCATAGACCTGCGTCCGGCCTATGTTCGTGAAAAGCTCATCCCCCTTCAGCTGGGTGCTTGCAGAGCTGTCCTCGTTGTTCAGCTTGAGCAGGAAGCGGAAAGTCTTTGCCTTGGTGTCATAGGCGAAGACCTGCGTAAGGTACTCGTCATCCCCCTTGTTTTCTATCTCCACCCCATAGATGCTTGCTCCGTCAGTCGTATGGCTCAGGGAGAAAGCGACCGTTCCGTCCATTTTGATGGGCACTGTCTCTCTGGTTTTGATGTTGACGCTCATCAGGGCTGAGTCATTCGCGCTTGAGGCGGCCTTAGCCACGTAAAGCGTGTTGCCTGCGAGGGCTGCGTCCTCTATGGTGCTTCCGCTGTACAAGTCAGTGCTTTTTCCCGTGTCCATATCATAAAGGCTGACGGTATTGTTGCCCTTGACGTAGAGGATGCCTTGCTCCGTCAGGCGGACGTTGGAAATGCTCGCAGGCGGGGTAAAGAGGACCTCGCTCGTTCTGTCTTCGAGCGAGAGCTTGTGGACAGGTGCACGAGATCCTTCAGTCCAGAGGATGATGTCTTTTCCTCTGAATGCCATCCTGTCGGCATCTGCCGGGGCGCTTGCAAGTTCTTCCGTACTGCCCTCATTGAAATCTGCCCGGTAAATCTTGCCCTCAGCCAGGGCATAGAAGTTTGTTCCTTCCGAACACAGGTCGTTGACCCGGCCGAATCTTCCCTGGGTTATCGGTTCCAGGGAGTAGGTCTCTGACTCCTTTATGTCCGAGAAGCTGTAGATATCCCCTTCCTTGGTTCCCAGAATGACGCTCTCCTGGTTCTTCGCAATCGTGACGAAAGAGTCGGAACCCTTCAGTCCCATGAAGTTCTTTACCAGGTTGCTGGAGGGAAGGGTACTGTCCGCTGTCTGCATCAGATAGTCCACAAGGGACTCGCTGCTTATCAGGCTGAGCGAGTAGCCCCGTCCGAGGTCGCTTATGTAAAAAAGTCCTTCTTCATAATCCCCTCCGCAGCTTGCAAGCATGGGATTTGTCGCGTTGTAGCTGGCGAGGGTCTTTCCTGTCGTTGCGTCTATGACATATATCGTGTTTGCCTTGACCCCGGCAAAGAAGCGGTTCTGGAACTTTCCGCTGCCAAAGAGGCAGGGCTGCTCGAGCGATGCCTCGGTGGGGAAGCGGAGCTTGACGTTTCCTTTCTTCATGTCCCAGTAGTAGAGGTAGCCCGAGGGCGAGTACATGATGGCGGTTTTCTCGCTGTCGCCCGTCCGTGCCATTGTAATGACGCCGGGAATGGTCTTTATGTTCTTGAGGACATCGCCCGTTCGTGCGCTCAGGATATACATTCCGTTGACGGCGGAGGTACCTACAAAGAGATAGCTTCCCTTGGCCGAATAGGAGAGGCAGGTCACGGAGCTTTTGAACCGTTTTGCAAAGCGACGGCCGAACGTGTTCCAGTCGTATACGGCAACGCGGTTGGTAGCAAGGCCGTTGCTTTCATAGACTGCAACATCGTTGGCATCCGGATTCCCTGCTATCAGGGCAATCGGTATGTCGCTTATCTGGTAACGTTCCCCTTGGCTCTCGCCTTGTCCCGGGTTGCCCCATTTGACAAGAAAGCCGTCGCTCCCGGCGGTGTAGAAGCTCTGCTCGTCCGCACGCACCGCTATGGCCGTGACTGCACCGTCATGCGGCTGTCTGGACTGGTACGACTGGGCATGGGCCCCCGCTGCACAGAGGATACCGGCGGTCAATGCCAGCATACATTTTTTCATTTCGTTTCCTCCATTCTTTCCGTTTCCGAACCTCTATTTTCCTATAAAGTAGCGCACGTCTCCAGCGAGCGCGAGGATCATAAGGAGTGCGATGAACGCGATTCCCACATATTGTATATAATACAAGAGCTTGGGATGCATCTTGCGCCGGGCGACTATCTCAATGAGGGCGAAGAGTATGAGGCCTCCGTCCAGAATCGGTACGGGAAGCAGGTTCGTGATGAAAAGCGAGACGCTTATGAGGGCTAGAAACTGCAGGGTGCTGATTATTCCGATTTTTGCCCCCTCGGAGAAGCCTTCCTTCACTGTATCTCCGAGCATCGTCGTTATGCGGGCGGGGCCCGAGACGGCCTTGGTCACGTCTACTCCTTTGAAGAGAATTCCGATGCTCTTGAAGGTCAGGGATATCAGGCTGCCGCACTGCCTGGCACCCTCTACTACGGCGGCAGGGAGCGGGTAGGGGCCGTAGTACCGCTCTATCACGGAGTCGGCTGATGAAACGATGCCGAGCTTGCCCGCACCGGTCTCCTTGTCCAGCAGGGTGTGGGCCGTGATTTCAAGGATTTCACCGTTCCGGTCCACCGTTATGCGGATGTCCTCGTCCGGATGGGTTGCAACGTAGGAAGAGATGTCGCTGAAATCCGTCATCTCCTTGCCGCCGATCGCCTTTATCGTATCCCCGCTTTGCATCCCTGCCTCATGTGCCGGTGATGCCATGCCTTCATACAGCTCGTCAGCCATGCTCACCTGGGTTCCTGCGCTGTAGTAGCTGTAGCCCATCAAGGCAACAGTGAAAAAAGAGAGGAATCCGAAAAGCAGGTTGAAGAAGGGGCCTGCAAAGGCAATAAGAAGGCGCTTCAGCGGATGCACTCCATAGAAGGAATCCGGCTCACCGGCAATTTCGGTCCGGTTCTCCTCAACAGCCTTCTTGAAGTCATTCTCACCCTTCATAGAACAGTAGCCGCCGAGGGGAATCAGGGAGAGCCTGTAGTCTGTGCCCTTGATTTCCTTGTGAAGCAGCACCGGCCCCATCCCGACGGAGAAAGCAAGAACCTTTACCCCGAACAGGCGGGCGGCGAGAAAGTGGCCAAGCTCATGGAAGAATACGAGGAAGCCAAGCCCGATGATTCCTATTATGACTGTCAAATGCAGCCCCCTGCAAGCTTAACAAACAGCTCATCCGCTTTGTTACGGGCTTTCTTGTCCATCTCGAACACTTCTTCGAGGTTTTCAGGTTCCGCTGACCAGTCTGCCTCCAGACAGCCGGAAACAATCTGGGGAATGTCCATGAAAGTGCATTTTTTTGCGATGAATGCCGCGACTGCAACCTCGTTGGCGGCATTGAAAGCCGTCGTGTAGGACTTGCCCGCCTTGGCGCAGGAATAAGCCAGCCGAAGCATGGGAAAAGAGTCCAGACGGGGAGGAAAGAAGGTCATCGTGTGCCCCGCCAGGTCAAATTCCTCCAGATAGTTCTCCCGGTTCTCCGGCCAGGTCAAGGCCCCCAGAATGGGATGCCGCATGTCCGGGTTGGAAATCTGGGCGTAGAGCATTCCGTCCCGTGTCCGTACCAGGCTGTGAATAAGGCTCTGCGGGTGAACGACGACCTTTACCCGCTCGGTCGGCATGTCAAAGAGACGGCATGCCTCTATGACCTCAAGCCCCTTGTTTGCGAGGGTCGCGCTGTCTATCGTTATTTTGGGCCCCATGTTCCAGGTCGGATGATGCAGCGCCTGCTCAACGGTGACGGATTTCAACTGTTCATCCGTGTACTCTCGGAAAGGCCCTCCGCTTGCCGTGATGATTATCTGGGAAACAGTATCCTTGCCGGACTGATGAATCAGGTTGAAAACAGCGCTGTGTTCGCTGTCTACGGGGATTATTGACCGGTCTTTCTTTCTGGCGAGGGTCTGTATGAGCGGCCATGCCATGACGACCGTTTCCTTGTTGGCAAGGGCAAGGTCCATCCCGGCTTCCAGTGCGATGGCAGATGGTCTGAGGCCTGCCGCCCCGGCTATGCCGTTGACGGCAATATCTGCCCCGCAGGACTCGGCGAGCTTCTGAATGCCTTCGATGCCTTCATCTGCATAAAGGCTTCCGGGACAGCCGAATTCCTTACAGAGCTTTTCCAGTTCTTCACGCCTGTGCCCCGCAGTAATACCGACGACAGCGAAGTCATCCTTCATGTTTCTTGCTATGTCGAGGGTTTGACTGCCGATTGACCCCGTGCAGCCTAAGACCAAAAGCTTTTTCATTTTGGATT
>CADBRC010000227.1 GCA_902796985.1 uncultured Spirochaetaceae bacterium | reverse complement strand
GTCGCCGGCCTGGTGGCATCATACGCCCCCCTTTCCGCAGAGCTCGTCCGCCTGACTGAGGAGGCCTCCCGGGACGACACTCCCCCTTACTGCCACGACACGCCCGTCGTCTACAATACGGCCTGGGACGGGATAAGGGAGGAGGACGAGATAAAGCTGATAGTCGTGGGCGACAACCCCGGGAAGGAGGAGCAGCTTGCCTCAAAACGGGCCTACCTGGTCGGCCAGAGCGGGCGGGTGGCGGAGGGCTTTTTCCGCAGGAACCCCGCCCTCGGCGTGGATTTCCGCCGGAATGCGATGATAACGAACAAGACCCCTCTGCACACGGCCAAGACCAAGCACCTGAAATACCTGTCCGCAAAGGGCAGCCCCGCCGTCGCCCGCGCGGTGCGGGAGAGCCAGCTGGAGATGGCCCGCCTGACCGCCCGGCTCCACCAGACGCTCTTTGCCGAGGGCGGGACCCGCCTGTATGTCGTGGGATACGCGGAGCTGAAGGGCAGGGGAATCTTCCTGGCCTGGCGAGACGAGCTGGTAAGATGTTACCAGCCCTGCCCGGATGCCTGGGACTCTGTCCTTGCCTTCCAGCACTTCTCGATGAACCGCTTCCTTGTGGATCTGAAGAAATATATGGAAGAAAACCGTGAGGACGATACCGCCCGCGCCCTTGACGCGCTGGGCAGGCGGCACCGCGGGGAAATCTGGGGCGGGGAAGCCTCCGGCCCCGTCAGACCTTGAACAGGTCTATCTCCTTTCCTATCTTGTCAATGGAGTCCCTGACCCGCCCGGAGATGGACTCAAGGACGGCCCCCGTCTTGTCTATGTTCTTTGCGCCTGCCTCCATCTCTTCCATGCCGGACTTCATGGACTCGGTGAACCTCTGCAGCTGCCCGACCTCCTGAAGGATGGCCTTGTTGCCCTCGCTCATCTTGCCGGCCGCATTGCGGACCTCCACGGTGCTGTCGTTCATGTTCTGCAGGGCGGAGATAATCTGCTGGGAGCCGGACTTCTGTTCCTCCATGGCGGCCTTGATCTGGCTGACGAGCATGTCCGTCTCGGTGATCTGCGAGGACACGGAGCTGAATGCCTGGCTTGAGTCTGCGGACGCGCTGACGACGGTCGCGATGGAGCTCTGGATGTTCTTGAGCTGGTTTCCGATCGTCTTGGACTGCTGGCTTGAGGTCTCGGAGAGCTTACTGATCTCGTCGGCGACGACGGCGAAGCCCTTCCCTGCCTCGCCCGCATGGGCGGCCTCGATCGCGGCGTTCATGGCGAGCAGGTTGGTCTGGCTCGCGATGCTGGAGATGGCGGAGTTCGCCTCGCGGAGCATGGCTGACTGCTGCTCGATCTCCTTGATCTGCTTGTCCACCGCCTGCTGCTTGACGATTCCGCCATGGGCGTCGGACTCCAGTTTGCCGAAGGAGTCCGCCATCTTGTCCACGGAGCCGTTGACCGACTCGATGTTGCCTATCATCTGCTCGACGGCCGCGCTCGCCTGCGACACGCCGTCGGACTGCCTCTCGATCATCTGCTCGAGCGACGCGATGCTGCCGGAGATGTCGTTGACGGCCTGGGTCGTCTGGCCGACGCTCGCCACGTGGTTCTCTATGTGGCCCGAGATGCCCCTGATGTTCGATATGATCTCGGTGATGGACTCCCCGCTGTCGCGGACGCTCCGGCTCATGTCGCCTCCGGCGGCGGCAAGCTCGGAGTTGGACTTCTTTATGTCGCCGATGATGCCCTGGAGCTTCTCCGTGAACTGGTTGAAGCCCCGCACCACGTCGCCGATCTCGTCGTTGGAGGTCTCCTCTATCCTCTGCGTCAGGTCAGCGTTGCCGCTCGCTATGGTCAGGATTGAATTCTTGACCGTCTGGAGGGGCCTGAAGAGGGCGGAGATCAGGAAGAGGGTCACGAGCGAGGACAGGGCGACCGCGCCGATTATGACGAAGATGATGGAGCTCTTCATGTGGGAGAGCGAGGCGAAGTAGAGGTCATAGGGGGCGACCGCGAAGGCCGTCCAGTCCGTGCCGGGAATCTTCTTGTAGGAGGCTATCAGGTGCGCGTTGATGTGCTCGTCCACGAAGTCCTCCACCCTCTCTTCCCCCGCGAAGACGTGGGACAGGACCTTGCCGACCCCCCGGGTGTAGTCAAAGCCGTCGGGGTTGTCGTTCTCGTCCACGCCCTCGTTGACGTTGGCGACCGTCAGCTGGGTCTTGTGGTTGATGACCGAGGGGTGCATACCGCCGCCCAGGTCAATCCCTGAGATGGTGTCGTACATCAGGTTGCCGCTTATGATCATGACGATCGCGCCGATGGGCTGGCCCGCCTTGTTGTAGACGGGCACCCCGTAGTGCTGGAGGACGGAGTCCGTGATGGGGCTGAACGCGGGGTCGGACACGAAGTCCTTGCCGGAGAAAGCCTCCTTGAAGTAGGGGCGGCTGGCGAAGTTCATCATGCGGCCGTCGGCGGTAATCGCGTTGCCGTCCTTGTCGTAGAAGGCTATGTTCTCGTAGGGGTGGCCCATCTTGGCGGCTATGCCGGACAGCTGCCGGTTCTTCTCCTCGAGGGAGACGCTCTCGTCCTTCATGAACTCCTGCTCCGCCAGGAAGCGCATCGCCGTGAACTGCTTGGAGTTCAGCGCGGCCACCTGGTTGGCAAGGTCGTCAGCGACGGCCGTCAGGTGCTTGTTGACGCTCTCCCTCATCCCTTTGGCCGAAATCTGGTAGGTAATCATGCTTATTACGAGGTTCGCCACCAGGACGACCGAAAGGAATATCATAAGCATTTTTATGGTGAGGTTGACCCTCGCGGACTGCTTCTTGCTCATAAAGGCTCCTTAATATAAGTTAGTCAAAGGGAACCCGAGGGCTTTGCTGCCCCTGTTTCCTTCCATAATAAATAGTTATTATATACCTTTTAATGATAATTTCAATATCAGAAAAAGTTCCGTAAGTTTTTTAAGCGCGGGGTTACGGGCCGGCAGGGGAAGTCCTTCTCAAGGGCCGCGGCCGCCTTGTCCGGGACCTGCGCAAGGCTTTCGCAAGGCCCCGGCACGCCTTTCTCAATGACTCCGCAAGGCTTTCGGAAGCTTTGCGCAAGTACTTGCGGGATGACTGCGGAAGTACTTGCGTGATGAGCGCAGGCGCGGGCGGAAAAAATATATATTCTTTTGCAATATACCTTGACAGCCGAGGTATATTGTTGTAGTATATATCCCAGAGGAGGAGAAGAGAGTGCTGAACTTTTCGGACATCCTGAGGGCGCTGACAGACACCCTCATCCTCGCCCAGCTCGAGGCCGGAGACAGCTACGGCTACCAGATAAACAAATCCGTCAACGGGCTGAGCGGGGGGGAATTCGAGCTCAAGGAAGCGACGCTGTACACGTCCTTCCGCAGGCTGGAAGAGAAG
The DNA here is from genome assembly GCA_902796985.1 of uncultured Spirochaetaceae bacterium. GTDB lineage: Bacteria > Spirochaetota > Spirochaetia > Treponematales > Treponemataceae > Treponema_D. Next base: position 4,232 of record CADBRC010000227.1, on the reverse strand, counting down.
AAGCTCATCAGCTCCTACTGGGGCGATGAGGCATCCGGGGCCAGGAGAAGGTACTACGCCATCACGGACGAGGGCCGGAAGCTTCTGGACGAAAACAGGCAGGACTGGGAGAGAATCCTTGGACTGGTGGAAAAACTGATGAGGAACAGCAGGGAGATTGCAGCAGTATGAACGGTAAGATTAAGAACTACGTGGACGTGCTTTTCAACGACGTGCCGATGACCCGAAAGGCGGCGGAGCTCAAGGAGGAGATTCTCTCCACGATGAGCGAGCACTTTGAGGCCCACATCGCCGAGGGCAAAAGCGAGAACCAGGCCTACACGGAGGCGCTCGCGGACATGGGCGACATAGACACGCTCCTTGAGTCGCTCGCCCCGGAGCGGGAGCTCAAGCCCCGGATCGAGGAATACCGCCAGAAGAAGGCGAAGAACACGGCCATCGCGGTCATGCTCTACATCATCGGTGTCGTCGCCCAGTGCGCCCCGCCCGCGATATGCGCCGTCTTCGAGCACGGGAGCGAGGACAAAGCCGGGGTCATAGGCTTCATCTGCATGCTGCTCTTTGCCGCGGCGGCGACCGGGCTCCTCATCTACACCAAGATGAGCGTGCCGCAGGACGTGGAGCCCTACCTTGTCAAGAAGAAGGAAAAGTTCGACACGAGCACCGAGAGGGGAAGGCGGCTGTCGGCCATGTCCAAGCTCTACTGGATGGTCGTCACGGTCATCTACCTGGGAATCAGCTTCTGGACGATGGCCTGGTACATTACCTGGCTCATCTGGCTGATTGCAAGCGCCGGCTGGCAGGCAATCATGCTGTTCTGCGGTGACAAGGACAGTCCTGAAGAGTAATTCCGGGGCGGGCTCGGCAGAAATAAACGGAGGTATCAAAAATTATGGAAAGGAACACTGTATTGGGCATCGTCTGGCTTGTAATGGCAGTCACCCTGTCCATGTTCCTGGTAATGGGGCTTTCCGGAGACTTCAGCCCCCTCGCCGCGATAGGCGGGGACAGGCTGTTTTCCTGGATATTTTACTGAGCCTGATTCATTACGAAAACGCGGAGGAATACGAATATAATGAAAAGAAACAAAACGATGGGCATCGTCTGGCTTATAATCGCAGCCGCGCTGACCCTGCTGCTCATACAGGGGCTTATGGGAGGACTTCCCGGTCCCCGGAACCTGCCTTCCCTGTTTCGCGGGGACGGATCCGACATGGACGAAGACTGGGTGACGGACGGCCCGGGCAGCGCGACGCAGCAGAACGAGTTCGCGGGCAAGGACATACACCATTTCAAGGCTGAGCTCCGGTCCCTGCCCCTGTTCGTCGGGGCCTCGGCTGACGGAAAGGTTCACGTGGACTTCCTGGACGGGGCTGAGAAATTCTGCAAGATCCGCTCCGGCGGGGGCAGCGTCTCCGTGAAGCAGAAAGGCAAACACAACGCTTCTTCCGGCAAGGTCCGCGTGAGCCTCCCCGCCGCCTGGCAGGGGGACCTGGAGCTTGAGGGCGTGAGCGGATCCGTCATGCTGGACGGCATAACGGCGGATTCCCTGGACCTGGAGGCAGTCAGCGGATCCGTGACGATTACGGGCTGCGCGATAGGCAGCATGGACCTGGAGACCGTCTCCGGCAGCGTCAGCGCGGACGGCAGCTTCAGGAAGGTCTCGTCCGAGACCGTCTCCGGCAGCGTCAGGGTGGACTTCAAGGAGGCACCCGGCGGGAGGTGCAAGTTCGAGTCCGTCTCCGGGTCCGTCACGCTCGGCCTGCCCCATGACAGCGGCTACTCGCTGGACTTTTCCAGCATGTCCGGAAGCTTCAGCGACGAGATCACCGGCGTGAGCGGCAGCAAGAAAGGCTCGTCCAAAAACGGCGACGGCGGCATTCCCATCTCCGTCTCCACGGTGAGCGGGTCCGTCAGGGTACGGTGAAAAAACTGTCTGCAGAACAACAGGGAAGCCTCCCGGTGAAAGGCCTGAAGGACATCATTGTCAGCATGCTTTTCTCCGTGGGCTTCCTTGTGTTTGCTGTTCTGGCCATGGGCATTTCCATCAACGATGTTTTCATCCACGTTACCGCCATACGGAACAACGAAACCGTCATCGGGACGGTGCAGGGCATGACGAGCCGGGTCGTCGGCTCGGGAAAGCGCCGCCACAAGGTATATACAATCGTTTTTTCCTATGAATATGACGGGCTTGCGTATACGGGGGAATTCGAGACGAGAAAGGATATCCCGGACCTGCTTTCCGGCTCCTTCGAGTCCCGCTACCGGGAAGGAAACAGGATGCCCGTGCTGCTCGTGCAGGACGGGTCGCTGATTGTCGTCGTGGAAAAAAAGAAAGTCATTGCCAGAGACATAACGGCAATTGTCTTCGGGCTGTTCTCGCTTGCCGTCGGGCTGTTCATGCTCTTCCGGCTCATTGACGTGCTCTGGGAACTGCTCCGCGCCCGTAAAGCTGACGCACCCGCATAATTTCTCAAAAGTCTTTGCAGAGGCTTACAAAATCTGGAAAAAACTGTTATAATAGACTTGACCGGCGGGGAGACCCGAGGCCATAGTTTTGAAACGTGCGGTAGGCGGCTTATGAAAGATGGCACTTGCAATATTATATCCATAGTTACCCAATGCTTACGGGGGGGGGGCAGCACTTTGTCTCTGTGCGGCGGCCCTGCTGCTGACTTCCTGCCCCGGTAACGGCGAGCTTGACCGGTCAGACGATCCGGCCTACGGAGGATCCTCAAGTTCTTCCGGCTCAAGCGGCTCTGGTACCGTAGGCTTTTCCTTCGATGAGTTCATGAGGCTCTCCAACTCCGGCGACACGGCTGCGCTTGAGGCGATGTTCCGTGACGACAGTGCAGGTTCCGGCGGCGCGGAGGGCAGCGAATACGGGGTGGACGAGCTGGTATTGACCGCCGATGACCTTGGACTGACATCGTTTATGGTGCCGGATGAATACACTGTGGTGACGCTGTCCATCACGGGCGGGGACGAGGACTACGTGGAGACCGTCAGATTCGTAGACGGAACGTTCTGCTTCCATGTGCCGCGTCAGCGTGTCGGCGCGGAGATTACTGTCAGCATGACGATTAAACAGGTTTATGACGATGAAGACGAATATGAGGAATATGTAGTCCTGTCCGGCACGAAAACCCTGGTCGCGGGTGCGGGCTGCCAGTTCAGCATTGCGGTGAAAACCCCTATGCCGGCGGATTTCGTACCGGTTGACGGCGACCTGTATATGTGCGTCCACGAGGTGGCGGATAGCGAATACGGAAAGTACTGCGACTACGTCTACGGGGCGGACTGGCGCGGATACTACTCAGGCGAAGACTACTTAGACCCAGCACGCGGTCAGGGTGAGCCCCCCGTCTATCATGTGTCTTGGTATGACGCGCTCGTCTACTGCAACCTCAGGAGCATAAATGAAGGACTTGCCCCCTGCTACTCGATAGGCGGAAAAACGAACCCGTCGGAATGGGCTGGAATTATGACCGGCTCCTACGGAAAGCCCCTCGGTCCGGACTCAAATGCCTCCAGCTGGGACAATGTCACCGTGGATACAAGCAAAAACGGCTACCGTCTGCCGACATCGGCGGAATGGGAGCGGGCCGCCAAGGGAGGCCCCGCGAACGACAGCTTCCGCTACTCCGGCAGTAACAGCATAGGCAGCGTGGCCTGGTACTCTAGCAACAGCGACAACAGGACGCATTTTACGGAGATGAAAGCCCCCAATAGCTTAGGTCTCTACGACATGACGGGCAACGTGGCCGAGTGGTGCTGGGACAAGAGCGCCTCCTCGTCCGCCCGTGTCTACCGCGGCGGTTCGTTCAGCAGCTCCACTACCGACTGCCGTATCACCAGCAAGAAAAGCAGCAGCCCGAGCAGCCGGCTCTACACCGTCGGCTTCCGCATCGTCCGCAAGGCCGACTGATCGGTCGCGGCCCCCGGGCGAGGGGCCGGGGGCATCGACCCGTCTTTGTTCCTACGTCTGGCATTTTGCCGTAAATTGTGTTATATTATGGGTATGGCAGAGGAACTTTTCAAGGGCGAGAACGAGTATGCGAATCAGGCAGGGACGGGTAAGCTCCTCAATCCCCGCATTGACTCAACGTTCAAGGCTCTGTTCACTCAGAAGACCAAAGAGTCCGAGGATGCGTTAAAATCTTTCCTGTCGGCGGCTATCGAGCACAGGGTCAGAAAGTGCACCGTGACGGCCAACGACGCGCCGATAG
>CADBRC010000226.1 GCA_902796985.1 uncultured Spirochaetaceae bacterium | reverse complement strand
CAGGACGGACCGGATGATTGCGGCAGGACCGGATTCCCCGTTCCCGGCGGAAGGACCGGACGGAATGCGGGCAAGCTGCCGCAGCAGGATGATAAACACGACGGCTGCGGACACCCCCTCCGAAATAACGGTCGCATACGCTGCCCCGGTCAGCCCCAGACCGGCAGGCAGGATGAACAGAAAATCGAGGCCCACATTCAGGACAACCGTCAGGACAAGGACATACAGCGGCCGTTTTGAGTCACCGAGCGAGCGGAGGATTCCTGCGCAGATACTGTACAGCAGGACGAACAGCAGCCCGCCGAAATAGACCCGCAGGTAGGAGTCGGCCTTGGCAAACACTTCGTCCGGGACGGCTATCATGGCGAGCATCCGGGGTGAGATGAACATGCCGAATACGGACAGGACAAGGCCCAACAGGACGGATGCAGGAAGGACGGTACGGAACACGGCGCGGACGGCATTTCCGTCTTTCGCGCCGTAGCGGTTTGAAACAAGCACTCCGGCCCCGTTCGCCAGCCCGATGAAGAAGCCCGTCACCGTAAATATGATGTTCGCGCTCGCTCCGATTGCAGCGAGGGAGGGGGTATCGCAGTAGTTGCCGACAATCAGAATGTCCGTCGTACTGTAAAAAAGCTGAAACAGGTTCCCCGCCAGCAGCGGAAGGGAAAAGCGTACAAAAACAGGGAGTATCTCCCCTTTCGTCATGTCCATGGCCTAAGCTCCCCTCCCCGGTGCCCGGAAAACGCCGGACATCGGTACATGCAGTCAGATAAAGTACATGTCCTGCGGGAGAATGCGGTTGAGGAACTGTTTGGTCCGCTCCTCCCTGGGACAGTTGAATATGTCACGGGGTGTCCCTTCTTCGACCACATAGCCTCCGTCCATGAACACGACCTTATCCGCAACTTCTTCGGCAAAGGACATTTCATGCGTTACGACAATCATCGTGTGACCATCCTTTGCGACATTCTTGATAATCTGCAGGGTCTCGCCGACCAGTTCCGGGTCAAGTGCAGATGTCGGCTCGTCAAAGAGAATCACCTCCGCGTCTAGGGCAACCGCACGCGCTATTCCGACGCGCTGCTGCTGGCCTCCTGAAAGCTGGCTGGGATAGTAGTCCTCTTTGTCGGCAAGCCCAACCTTCTTGAGCTCTGCGCTGGCCCGCTCCATTGCCTCTGCACGGGGAATTTTACGGGCAATAACAAGGCCTTCCGTTACATTCTCAAGCGCAGTCTTGTTGGCAAAGAGGTTGTAGTTCTGAAAGACCATGGCTGTCTTGCGCCGTACCTCAAGGACTTCCTTCTGCCGTGCCGCATGCAGGTCAACGACCGTGCTCCCGATGGTAAGCTTTCCCTCGTCTGCACGCTCAAGGAAATTGATTGAGCGCAGCAAGGTCGTCTTGCCGGAACCGCTCGGCCCCAGGATTACCACGACATCTCCCGTGTTCACGCTGAGGGACACATCCTGCAGCACTTTCAGGTGCCCGAATGATTTCTTCACGTTTTCTATCTTAATCATCAGTTTTTTCCTCCCTTATATTTCAAAAAATTCTTTTCGGCAATCTTGAACAGGTTCTCTGCTATGATGTTCAGTATCCAATAGATTATCGCCGCAGCAATGTAGCCCTCGAGAAAACTGTAGGTATTGGCACATGGAATAATCGCACCGTTAAGGACTTCGGTGACGCCGATGGCAATCACGAGGGAAGAATTCTTTATGGCCCCCACGGTCATGTTTGTATACGCGGGAATGGCGACGGGAATAACCTGTGGAATTATAATCCTGCGGAGCGTCTGAAAGACCGTCAGCCCCGTCGCATAAGCAGCCTCGTACTGACCTCTGGGCACTGAAAGAAAAGCTCCTCGTATCGTCTCGGCCAACCGCATCGTGTGTCCTACGCAGAAGGTGAAGAACGCCACATTGATGACACCGGATGCAGTCGGTTTGCAGTAAAGCAGATATATCAGGTTATAAATGAACAGGGCAACGATTCCCGGTATTCCATTATATATAGGAATAAAAATATCAAAGAACCTGGCAACGACAGGAACCTTGAAGATGCGGGTGAGCGCAATGGCTGTTCCGAAAACGGTGCCGACCGTGAGGGGCACAAATGCAAGGATCAGGGAAATGTGTATGTAATGCGAACCTGAAATAAGGCTGTCAAGCAGGTACGAAATGTTGAAACTCATTTTTCCCCTCCGTCTTTTCTGCGCAAAGCCCCCGTAAGCCCCAGCCTGCGGTTAATGAGCGAGTTGATGCCTGTAAGGGCAAGGCTTATGACCACGAACACGAACGCAACTATCAGATAGCTTTCAAATGTGTGGCTCGTGAGGTTTCCCAAAGATTGAGCCCGTCCAACGATATCAATGACACCGACCATGCATACGAGCGATGTATCCTGAAACAGGCCGATCAGTTCAAGCCCAACGCTTGGTACGGCAACTTGAATTGCCTGCGGAAGAATGATTCTCACCGAAGCCTGAACGGGAGAGAGCCCGCAGGCAAGGGCCGCCTCCCGCTGCCCCACCGGGATGGAGATAATTGCTCCCCGAAAATCCTGGCTCAAAAACGCCGCCTGGTTGAGCGTATAGGTTATGATGACAAAGGTGAGCTTTTCCCAGCCCCGGGAATCGATGCCGAACAAAGCCTGCAATACAAGCGGCAAGCCGTAATACATCACAAGCATCTGCACGAGCAGGGGCGTACCGCGCTCAAACGAAATGAACACATGCAGAATCTGCGTCAAGACCGGCAGACGTTTCAGTTCGATGAAGGAGATGATAATCCCCAGCGTGCAGCCGACAGCAAATGCGATTATGACAATCTCAAATGTTATCGGCAGTTTTACGATAAGACGGGGAAAGTTTTCCCAAACCCGTTGCCACGAAAAAAACTCACCCATAGCTCCACCTTTTTTTCTATGCTATTTGCCGCTATTTG
>CADBRC010000225.1 GCA_902796985.1 uncultured Spirochaetaceae bacterium | reverse complement strand
GTCGAGGATTGCCTGTGCCGTCTTCTCGATGGCGGCCTTCTGTTCGTCCGAGGGAGAAGGCCACGGAAAGTTGTTGTAGACGACATCCTTGCTGTAGCGGTAATCGCTTTTGAGGCGGCCGCACACGGTGCGCATCCAGGCATTGTGAACGCTGCTTGTCAACACGCCGAAATGGTAGAGCGTCGCGTCGGGAACGATTTTCACCAGATTGCTGCAAAAGATGTCAGGCGTTAAGAAACCGATGGGTATGTACTTGCGTCTTTCCGATGACACTTCGGGAATGACGATGTAGTTCCCCTTCGGGAAGTTCTCCACATGGAAGCGGGTGGGACGGTCAGCGAGCTTTACCGTCGGTGCGCTCGTGCTTTTCAGGCGGTATTCACGCACCGCCTGGACGCGCTTCATGCATTCAGGCATCTTGAGCAGTTCTGCAGGCGAAAGGTCTCCCAGCCACAGGCAATAGCGTCTGTTGCCTTTAATGAACTCCTCGCTTCCTATCCATTCGTGGAAGTACTGGGCCGAGGCAGGTTCTTTCTTTATGAACTCCTGCATCTCCCGTTCGGCGAACAGGTAGAAGCCTCCGTCAATCGGCTTGTTCCCTATTCCGATTTCGGGCACGCCGCACAGGGGATGCTGGCGGCTCCCTATGAAAAAGTTGGGCATGTCCATCAGGTAGCCGTTGATGTTCTTCGCGGCGACCTTCTGCCCGCCGCCTGTGAAGATGATTTTAGGCTTCTCATTTTCTGCCGTGCTGAAGCCGATTATGACACAGTGGACGGCAGCCATGTTCCCCTTGTCCGGCGTCTCGTTCTCCCACTTGAATGTCCGCCAGGCAAAATCGATGTGGAGGCCTTCTTCGAACAGGGGCTTCCAGAGGTTTGCGACCGAACTTCCCTGCACGATTGAATTCGTGGAGACGAAGGCACAGCGGGTCGTTTTTCCGCGGATTACATCGAGCGCCTTCTTATACCAGCAGCACACATAATCCAAATCGCCGACACCCTGCCAGTCCGGACCGAACGTAAGGATCACGTCCTCCTTCTGGTGCTTGTCGCCGGGGCCTTTGTCCATCCACCGTGCACCGACAAAGGGCGGATTACCGATGATGTAGTCGTAGACCACGGGATTCGTCTTGGAAAGGACAGGCTTCTTGTGCTCGCTCGTCCGCTGTATGACGTTCAGCTCCTTGAAGTGCTTCCCGTAGAGGGTGGCAGCATCCGCTTCAGGTGTACGGACTTCCAGCGAGCCGTCCGCAAAGTCCTCCGCATCATAGATGTTGAGCTTGTCGGCGAACAGGTAGCCCATTTCCTGCTGCGTGCCGTCGCGAGAATTTTGCGCAGCAAAATTCTCGTTGCTCAGGTATGACTGGAGGTAACGCCAGTCATACCTGAGCGCATTTCCCTCTACGATGTTTGCACCGGTCTTGAGCGGCAGGAAGTCGATTGTCTGGCTGATAATCGCTTCGGTCTCCGCGACCATCTGGCTCTCTGCAATCCAGAGGGCGGTCTTTGCGACCGTGACGGCAAAGTCGTTTATCTCAATTCCATAGAACTGGCTGATGTGAACCTTGATGTAGTCATCGAAGCCGAACACGCGCTCGCCCTTGTTCAGAACGGAGATGACCCTGTTCTCAAGACGGCGGAGGCTGATATATGTCTCGGTCAGGAAGTTGCCGCTTCCGCATGCCGGGTCAAGGAACGTAAGGCCGCCGAGCTTTTTCTGAAAGGCCAGCAGTTTTTCAGCCTTCTGTTTGCCGGATTTCACCGCGCAAACCGCCTCGAATTCCTCGTTCAGCTCATCCATGAAGAGCGGGTCTATGACCTTGTGGATGTTCTGGATGCTCGTGTAATGCATGCCGCCCTTGCGCCGGGTCTCCGGGTTCAGCGTGGACTCAAAGACCGCGCCGAAAATCGTCGGGCTTATCTCGGACCAGTTGAAGGGGGCGCAGTGGTTCACGATTACATCAACAATCTCCTGCGTGAACGCCGGTATTTCAATCTGTTCGTCCTTGAACAGGCCCCCGTTCACGTAAGGGAAGGGCTTGAGCCCCTCCTCGTACTGGTCGCGCTCCCCGGCGGGGGTATCCAGTGCCTGGAACAGCTTCATCAGCCCCGCCCGCGCATTGGGCAAATTGAAGCTCCTGATGTAGTCCTCGAAACTTGTACGTTCCGCAAACAGGCCCGCGTCCTCGGCATACAGGCAGAATACGATGCGGACGCAGAGGATGTTCAGCGAACGAAGCTGGAAGGGTGAAAGCCCCCGACTGTTCGCTTCTGTGGCAAGTTCCGCCGCATTTTCTGGCGGTATGTATTCCTCATACAACGTATCGTAGAGTTTTTCAACGAGTCTGCCTGCCGCGACGGAAAGCTCCTCCTCGCGCCGTATGTTCTCATTTTTCCGGTCAATGAGGAAGGCAAGCCGGTAGTATTCTTTCTCCAAATCCTTCAGAAAAATCTGCTGGGGCTCACCGTGGGGAAGCTCAAGGTCATATATCAGGAATTCAGCGAAGTTGCAGACGACAATCCAGCGGGGACGGAGGGAGTTCGGCATCTCGTCAGCATACCGCTTTGCCTGCTGATAGGGAGTGAGGACAGTTCCATCCGACTGCTCGTAAGCTCGGTGCAGGTCAATCTTCACGCCTTTCTGCTCGATGAGCACCTTGGTCCCGGCGATGTATGCATCGACATAACTTGTATGCGTCAATTGAACAGGTTTTTCGAATTCGATACAGGCCGCAGGGTCTGCCAGTCCCAGGACATTTTGCAGAAGCTGAATCCAGAACCTTTGGCTTTCCTGCTTCTCGTCACCCCTGCCGTTCCAAAAGTCTGAGAAGTCCTTGGCTGCCTTTGCCTGTTCAATCTGTGTCATGCAGGTATTTTAGCATTTTTTTTCCGGACTGTACAATATGAGCGCCAAACCTTCCTCCCATTCCGCCCGCGTAATGCACGACACGCGGGTAATGCCGTTTGCCTCGTCAGGGTATTCCCGGTCAATGCCGAATGCGGCGGTCAATGCCGGCTGATTATCCCTTCCAGAAGGTCAACCGCATTCGCAACCAGCGTAGGGCAGAGCTCGGTGAAGAGCTTCCTGTTCCGGGCTTCCTGTACGCCCTCCGCAGTCGTTATGTCGCAGCCGAGCAGGTCGTTGCAGATGTAGGTGCCGGAGCCGGAGCCAGAGCCGGTGCCGGTGCCGGAAACAGACAGCTTTTTGAATCCGTCCATCATCTCGTCGTTCACGGCGTCTGCAAGCAGTTTGCTTTCAGGATCGGACTTGTCGTACTGGCCGTAGAGCGCGCCGAGGACCATCAGCGCCCCCGTGCAGGCCCCGCACACTTCCCCCTTCCGCATTCCGCTTCCGAAGCAGCCGCCCAGTTTCAGCGCCTGCGTTTCCGTCAGGCCGCATTCATCCGCGAACGCCGCCAGAACCGACTGCGAACAGTGATAGCCCCTGGCAAAATAATCCAGCGCCTTTTCCTTATGCGTCATACCCCTTCCCCCCATGCCTTATTCTTCCGGCCTTCCTCCCATTCCGCCCGCGTAATGCACGACACGCGGGTAATGCCGTTTGCCTCGTCAGGGTATTCCCGGTCAAAATGCATGCCGATGGCTTCGGCTGTCCTGAAGGAAGGCAGGTTTGTATATTTGCAGTACGAATACAATGCCGGATAGTCCGTGTTCAAAAAAGCCCAGTCGCGCACCGCCGCAGCAGCTTCCTTTGCAAAGCCCCTGCGCTGAACGTCCTTCCGGATGTGGTAGCCGATTTCCGGAAGCAGCGCGCCATCGATGTTCTGGAGCGTCAGACCGCAGTCGCCGATCATTTCGCCGCTTTCCTTCAGGCAGACCGCCCACAGACCGAATCCGTATTCCGCATACCGCGTCATGTTCCGCTCAATCCAGCCGCGCACGCGCTCTCCGTCAAACGCATACGGATAGTGCTGCATGATGCTTGAATCCGTCAGAACCGCATACAGGGCATCATAATCCGCCATCGTCATTTCACGCAGGAAAAGCCGTTCAGTCTCCATCATTTACCCCGCAGGATGCAGGGCCTCCTCCGTCTCGTCCCGGCCCCATATCGCGTTGTTCACCCGGAAAACCGCCGTGGTCACAAGGAAGCCCAGTGCCGCGCCGGAAAGGACGTCCGTCAGGAAGTGGTTCCCGCTGAGCATGCGCATGGCCATCGTGGAAAGGGCAATCAGGAGGAAGACGCAGAGCGCGGGTTTCCTGAGTTTGGACTGGGGGAAGCGGGCGGCGAACCATCCGAGCATGAAGGAGAACGCAATTATAGACAGCGAGGAATGCCCGCTCGGCCATGAAAGGCAGAAGTCCCCTTCCGCAATGCCCTTTTCGCTCGGACCCGGAAAATACATGTAGGGGCGTATCCGCATCACGCAGATTTTCAGGAGGTGATACAGACCGCTGGTATACAGGCAGCACTCGCCGTACGTGAACGAGTCGAACACCATCATTTTGAGGGACTGCTTCCTGTCCCCTGTCTTCAGGCCGATGAGCAGAACCGCCATGCAGTATGCCGCAGCGTTCGTGGCGAGCACAAGGACCGTCCCCACGTCATCCCGCAGCTTGCTGTAGGGGCGGGCGAACTTTGCATCCAGAACGTTCACTTCCTCAATCCGGTACTGTTCGCCGTCCCATTCGGTTTTAGGAAGTCTCTTCTCCACGATGAACGCCACACACATGAGGGCACAGCCGGCAAGCAGTACCCCTGCCAGGCATAAAAACTTTTTTCTCGTCATATCCTCTTCGTTTCCTTTCAGGTCAACCGGTTGCCGTAGAACCGCTCCGGCCCTGGGTAAACAATTTCTTCCTTTATAGCACGATTTTCCGTTTTTCTCAAGCAGGAATCCTTACTTCCCTCCGGGGGCTGCCTGTTTTACTCTAAGTATATATATTACAATGATTTATAAGTCGATTCTTTCCAGCATGCCCCGTATCCGCGCCGCGTATCCGGCAGGGCGGTTCAGGGAAAGGTCCCCGTGCCGGAAGCCGGGCAGGATCTCAAGGGTGCTTCCCGGAATCATTCCGTGGATCAGCTCCGCAGACCGGAGCATCCGAGTTCCCTCCTTGCCCCCGGCGAGGACCTGCACCCTGGCCCGGCAATCCCGGAGCGGGTCCTTCGGCTGATAGACGGAGCTTGCCCGCAGGAAGGCCGTCATGTCTTCCCGGGAAATCAGGCAGCTGTCCCTGTAATAGTCAGCGAACAGATCCTCCCTGATGTGCAGGGATCTGAACTGGACCCTCGCAAAAGCCCTGTTCCGTATCAGGCCGTAGCTCATGCCGAGTGCGGGTCCCGTCAGGGCGGCGGTAAGGGCCGACGGCACGGCGCACGCGCTTTCCACAAGCGCACAGCGGCAGATGTCCCCCCGCATGGAAAGGATTTCCAGAAGAACCTGAGCGCCGAGGGACAGGCCCCCGATCAGGTCAACGGAGCCGCCCAGTTCCCGGCCGATGAAATCCACGATTTCCGCGGCATTGTCTTCTATAGAAGTAAAGGGCTTCCCGCTCCCCGCGTGCCCGTCCAGGACGGGAAGAATCACGTGAAACGATTTCTGAAGCAGTTCCGCCTCGTCGCGGTAGTTCCACCAGGAAAGCCCGCCCCCGTGCAGGAGGACTATCTGCCTCGCGCTGCCCGATCCGTATTCCCTGACCTTCATGGCTCAGCGGAGGGCTTTCAGCAGCTCCGCCTTCAGGTATTCGTAGCGGAGGCGCTTTTCTTCTTTGGCAAAGTGAACTTCGCGCGACTGCTCGGGGTTGCCCTCGTAGCACAGCTTTTCATCGCCGAACTGCTCGCTTGTCAAATCGAACACGCAGTCCCCGACCACGTTGTAGCAGTGGAAGTTCCCTCCCTCGCGCGGAATGCCGTACACCTTCCCGCCGAATATGTCCTGCGCGAGGAAAGCCGTAATGGAGCACTGCCCCAGCGTCCTGTTCTCCGGCGTCCAGTCCTGCCGCATCCGGGGGGCGCAGGTATCCGCGCACCAGATTCCGCAAAGCAGATCGTACAGGGCCCTCGGGTCGCGGATTTTTGCAAACGCGGCATCGGAAGGGGCGCAGGAAGCCGCCTCCCATCCATAAAAACGATATTCCATATCGGATACCTCCGCCTCCAGCCTAGCACATTTCCCCCTCCTTGCCTACGGGCACAAACGAATCCCCGGTCGAATGGCCCAAACAAGGCCGAACGGATGGGAATCCAGCCCGGAATTCCCCCTCCCGGACAGCAATGCTAAGGAATGTTCGGTAATTGTTCTGAATTTTCCCCCTGATGAGGCATCGTGCTGCGCACTGCTCACACGATGTGTTTCACGTGAAACATATGACGCAAGCAAGTGCGTAGCGTCATACCGAAGGCACACGGTAAGCAAGTGCGCAACCGTGTGCCGGAGGACGCGCTAGCAAGTGCGTAGCGATGTGCCTTATCAGGGAAGGAGACTCACCCGAACGCACTTGCGAAGCCCCGGCAATTCTGCTATCGTTCCTTGTATGAACAGCACTGACAACAAACAACCCCTCCTTGACAACATCAGCAAAATCCACACGACCCCGATGGGTGCCGACCGCATACGGAAGAACCTCTCGCTCGGAGACGTAGACGCAGTGGAATGGTGCAAGTCGCGGATACTCGACGCGGCAGCCTCCATAGTCAGGCAGGGAAAGAACTGGTACGTGACGGTTGACGGCTGCGTCATCACCGTCAACGCCAGCAGCTACACGATCATCACCGCGCACCCCCTTGCGATGTAAGTTTCACGTGAAACATATGACGCAAGCAGGTGAGTAGCGTCATACC
>CADBRC010000224.1 GCA_902796985.1 uncultured Spirochaetaceae bacterium | reverse complement strand
CTTCATCACGGGTACCGGCGACGGCGCACTTGAAATTCCAGAAGGCAGCTCACAGCCCGCCCCCAAAGTCGGCCCGGACTACTCCGGCGTCGCGCTCGGCGAGGACGGAGAACCTTCCTGCGTGGACAAGTCTATGGGCATGAGTTCCGCCGACGTGAAGGCAGCCCTGCTCAAGCTGATGCCGCTCATCAAGGAACGGCTGCACTTCCTGACCGATGCAGCCGAGATGGTGCGCTTCCTCTTTACGGAGCCTGCTGTTCCGCCCAAGACCGACATCATTCCCAAGAAGCTCGACGAGGCAAAGACGAAGGAAGTGCTGGAAGCAGCGAAAGCGTTCGTGCAGCAGCTCCCGTCGCTCGACCACGAAGCAGCGGAAGGCCTTGCCCGCGAAACAGCGGACAAGATGGGGGTCAAGCTCGGCGACTTCATGATGCCCATCCGCATGGCGGTCACCGGAAGCCGCGTTTCTCCTCCGCTCATCGGTTCCATCCTGATCTTGGGCGTGGACAAGTCCCTTGCCCGCGTGGACAGGACGCTCGCCGCGTTCTAGGAGGAGGAGTATGCGTATGGACAGAATACGGAAGGCATTTTTCATCGCGCTTGTGCTGGCCGCAAGCCTGAGCCTGTCGGGTTGTTTCCTGATTGAGAACGAAATCGTCCGCCTGGATCAGAACGTCGAGGAGGCGCAGAGCAACATCGCCACCCAGTACGACAACAAGCTCAGGCGTATCCCCGAGCTCCTGCAGCTGGTCAAGGCATCCAAGAACGCGGAGATAGAGGCGATGGTCAGCGTCATAGAGGCGAGGGCCAAGGCCGCCGGGCAGATCAAGCTGGATGCGGACACGGTGTCCGACCCGGAGAAGATGAAGACGTTCCAGAAGGCGCAGGCGGAGCTGAACGAAGGGCTGGGAAGGCTCATGGTCATCAGCGAGCAGTACCCGGACTTCAAGTTCCCCGATCAGTTCTCCGCACTGATGACCGAGATTGAGGGGGCGAACAACCGCATTACGGTTGCCCAGACCCGGTATAACAAGGCGGTCAAGGAGTTCAATACCTACATCCTTAGTTTCCCCGGAAGCATGATAGCGGGGAAAAAAGGCTACGGTAAGAAGCTTCCCTTCCAGTCTGACCTGGACGTGACTAAGCCTGTCGGGGCGATGGAGCTTGACCTGTGAGCGAAGAAGCCAAAGAACTGCGGTGGACGATGCCCGATAACCTGAAGGGGGTACGCCTGCATTTTGTGGGCATAAAGGGAACGGGCATGGCAGCCCTGGTGGAAATCCTTTCCGACCGGGGGGCGGTCATCACGGGAAGCGACGTGGCGGAACGTTTCTACACCGACGAGATACTGGAGAAGCGGGGCATACAGGCCAAGCCTTTCAGCGCGGACAACATCGGGGACGGCATCCAGTGCGTCATATACTCAAGCGCGTACAGCCCTGACAAGAATCCCGACCTGGCCGAGGCGGTCAGGCGGGGCATCCCCCTGATGCTCTACAGCGAGGCCCTGGGGGCTGTGTCCGCCCAGTCCTACGGCTGCGGAATCTGCGGCGTGCACGGCAAGACGACGACGACCGGGCTGACCGGCACGATACTCAAGGAGCTGGACCTGCCCTCACAGGTGCTCGCGGGCAGCGTCATCGCCTCGTTCGGTGACCGCTGCACCATGACATCCCCTTCGTTTGCGCCCGGAACGCGCAATATCTTTGCGGCGGAGACCTGCGAGTACCAGCGGCACTTCATGGCCTTCCACCCAAAGAAAATCATACTGACCGCCGTGGAAAGCGACCATCAGGACTACTACCCGACCTACGAGGACATACGGGCGGCCTTCGTCGATTACGCCTGCCTACTCCCGCAAGGCGGCGACCTCATCTACTGCGCGGACGACAAGGGGGCTTCGGAGGTGGCGAATCTGGCACAGGCCCAGAGGCCCGACATCAAACTCATCCCCTACGGGACAGGGGCCGCGGCAAAAGGCATTGAACCGGGTGCGGCTGCCGGCCCGGACGGCTACGCCCTCTCCTTCGGCAGGGTCGAAGGGGGCCGCCAGTACTTTACGATTGACGGGCTGGGCGAGTTTGCCCTGCAAGTACCCGGCAGGCACAACGCGCGGAACGCGGCTGCTGCAGTCGCCCTCTGCTGCCGTCTGCTGTCTGAATACGGAAAGAATCCTTCAGACTGTGTGGATGCGATACGGCGCGGCCTGCTCGCATTCCGGGGCGGCAAGCGGCGGTCGGAGATCATTGCGAGGAGCAAAACCCCGTGCGGACAGGAGCTGATTGTAATCGACGACTACGGCCACCACCCGACCGCGATAGAGACGACGCTCGCAGGCTACCGGGAGTTCTACCGGGGGCACAAGATCATCGTGGATTTCATGAGCCATACCTATACGCGGACGGCGGCCCTGCTGGAGGCGTTTGCTTCCAGCTTTGCGAGCGCGGACTCCGTGATAATCAACAGGATTTACGGGTCTGCGAGGGAGGACGCATCCGCTTCTCCCGTCACCGGGGAGATTCTTGCCGAACATGCCGCTAGGCACCACGGTGCGGTCGCCTACCGGGGGGAATTCGACGAGGCGGCGGAAGAAGTCTACCGGCAGCTTTCATGCCTGAGCGGTCCGGAATATCCGGACGGCTACCTCTTTGTCACGATGGGGGCAGGCGACAACTGGAAGGTCGGCAAGTTCCTCCTGGAAAAGCTTGCCGGCTCCGCAAATGCAAGCCCCGCGAAATAGGAGACATATATGAACAGCATGACAGGCTACGGATACAGGGAGCTCGTGGACGGAAGCACGGAAATCAGCGTGGAATTCCGCAGCGTCAACTCCCGCTTCCTGGACCTCAGCGTCAACATCCCCAGCTTCATGAATCCGCTGGAGCTGGACATACGGAAGCGGATTTGCGGGAAGGTGACGCGGGGCAAGCTGGACGTGACAATCCGGCTGCACGAGAGCAATTCGGATGCGGTCGTCACTGCCGACACGGATGCCGCCGTAAAGTACCGGGACGAGATTGCGAAAATCGCGGTCGCGCTGGGCAAGTCGGCCGACGACATACCCCTCTCCCTGATCATCGCCCAGGAGGGGGTACTGAACGTCAGCCACACGTACGACCCGGAGACCTGCTGGAAGAAAGTGGAGCCGGTCTTTGACGAGGCCTTTGCCCAGTTCCTTGCCTCAAGGGAGCGGGAGGGCGTCAAGCTCAAGGCCGACCTGCTTTCCAAGCTGGACGTGCTGGACAGCTGCGCCGCATCCCTCCGCGAGTTCCAGCCGGAGATGGAAAGCCGCTTCCGGGAGACCATAACGGCAAAGTTCAGGGAGCTGGTCGGCGACAGGGTAGACGAGAACAAAATCCTTGAGGAGACCGCAGCCATGCTCATAAAGTACACGGTCAACGAGGAAATCGTCAGGCTCGGAAGCCACTTGGAGGCCCTGCGTCACGAGATAGACACGAATCCCCTGCCCGGCAAGCGGATAGACTTCTTCTGTCAGGAAGCCAACCGCGAGGTCAACACCATCGGAAGCAAGAACCAGTTCGCCAAAATCAGCCAGATAGTCGTCACTGCCAAAGACGCTCTGGAGAACATCCGG
>CADBRC010000223.1 GCA_902796985.1 uncultured Spirochaetaceae bacterium | reverse complement strand
GGAAGGATCATGGCGGTGAACGGTCAGTACACGGCGGCCCTCGTCGGCTGCGGCAGGATAGGCTACAGCCTGGGCCTGGACCCGAAGCGCGAGCAGCCGGCGAGCCACACGATGGCCTTCCTGGACAACCCGCGCATAAAGCTTGCAGCCGGCTGCGACAGCGACATCGGGAAGCTCTCCGTCTGGCACAAGGCCGTACCCGCCGCCAAAAGCTACCAGCGCAGCGAAGACATGTACCGGGAGCTGCGGCCTGACATCATCACGGTCGCCGTCCCCGAGGAGTTCCACAGGGCGGAGGCGCTCGCCGCCATAGCCGCCCGCCCCAAGCTGGTCATACTGGAAAAGCCCGTCGCCCTGAACTCCCGCGAGGCGCAGGACATAAAAAACGCCTCCGTCGAGGCGGGCGTCCCCGTCATGATAAACCATGAGCGGCGCTTCGCCGAGGACTACCGGAAGGCAAAGTCCTGCATCGGGCAGATCGGCAGGCTCCAGAGCATCTATGCCTCGCTCTCGTCCAGCCTCTGCCTCTACGACCGGAAAAGCGAGTCCACCGGGGCGTGCAGCCTCTTCCACGACGGAACCCACCTGGTGGACGCGGTGCGGTTCTTCCTGGACGACCCGCCGTCGCTCGGCCAGCCCGTCCTGACCGGCGTGTTCAAGGACGAAAAGGGGAGCGTCCGGCAGCTGTCCGCCCACTGGGCCGTGGAGGCCTGTCCCGACATCACGGTAACGATGAGCGGCCGCTCGCGCTACTTCGCCTTTGAGATCCAGCTGAACGGCACGGAGGGACGGGTCTGCATCGGCAACTCCTACCTTAAAATCTACAGGCGCAAGGACTCCCCCCTCTACACAGGCTTCTTCTCCCTCGTCTGCGACGACGAAGCCGGCAGAATCGGCAAGACCCGCTACTTCTCCAACATGGTGCAGAACGCCGTGGACTTTCTGGACGGAAAGGCCGCGCTCCTCTCGCCGATCGACACGGGCATAAAAGACCTGCTGATTCTCGAAGACATACGCACGGGTCTGTACCGCTAGGCGGCCGTGCCAAAGCTACACGCGCCAAAGCGAAGCTTGCGTTTTCACGGAAATATGCTATAATCGATAGAAACGGCTTTTGGGGTCGCGATTTTTTTTCTTTAGCAGGTGCTTGCGTTATGAACGAATACTCCAGCTCAGAACATCTTCGTCCGGTGGTGTACGTTGACCCGGCCAAGTGCTGCAACTGCCACCGATGCATCAGCGTCTGCCCCGTAAAGATGTGCAACAACGGATCGGGAGACCACGTATCCGTCAACCACGACCTCTGCATCGGCTGCGGCACCTGCATTGACGCATGCGTCCACGGAGCCAGGACAGGAATAGACGACACGCAGGCTTTTTTACGGGACCTGAAGGCCAAGATTCCGATGGTCGCCATCGTCGCGCCCGCCGTCGCCGTCAACTTCAAGGGAAAGGATCTGGAACTGAACGGCTGGCTCACATCCATCGGCGTAAAGGCGGTCTTTGACGTGGCCTTCGGTGCAGAGCTTACAACCAAGAGCTATGTCGAACAGATAAAGCAGGAAAACCCTCCGATTATGATTTCCCAGCCCTGCCCCGCGCTCGTCAGCTTTATCGAAATCTACCAGCCGCAGCTCATACCGCACCTTGCCAAGGGGGACAGCCCCATGGCGCACACGGTGGAGTGCATCCGCCACTTCTACCCCGCCTACAAGGATTGCAAGATTGCGGTCATCTCCCCCTGCTTTGCCAAGAGGCGCGAGTTTGACGAAAACGGCCGGGGCGACTACAACGTCACGATGAAAAACCTGGACGCGTATTTCAAGCAGAACGGAATCGACCTGTCCAGATTCCCCAAGACCCCGTACGAGAATCCCCCCGCCGAGCGGGCAGTACTGTACTCCACGCCGGGCGGCCTCATGCGGACGGCAGAACGCTTCGTTCCGGGCATTTCCACCCAGACACGCAAGATAGAGGGACAGCCCGCCGTATTCGAGTACCTGTCCGGCCTGAACCGCTTGCTCTCGTCGGGGGGCAAGCCCTACTACCGGCTGGTGGACTGCCTGAACTGCGAGAAGGGCTGCAACAGGGGCGGCGGCACGATGAACCACAAGATGCCGCTGGACGAGCTTGAGGGGCTGGTGG
>CADBRC010000222.1 GCA_902796985.1 uncultured Spirochaetaceae bacterium | reverse complement strand
CTCGATGTACTTTGCCGGGCTTTCTACGCCGAGGACGTTCTGGAGTAAGTCTATCCAGAAACGCTGGCACTCCTGCTTCTCATTGCCCTTGTCCGCCCAGAATCCGGCGAAATCACCGGCGTTCTTTACCTGTTCAATCTGATTCATACTGGAATTATAGCACATCGCGAGGAATTTGTCGCCGTTTTGGCGACAAACTCCCGCCCCCGATGCTGTATACTATGGACACGCACAAGGGAAAGACGGTTCCCTTGAGGTGCAAATTCATATGGAGGTAAAACTATGGTGGCAAAGCTTCGTGATGCGGTATACGGTGTTGCGGTGGGGGACGCGCTCGGCTCGCCGGTGCAGTTCCAGGACAGGGGGACCTATCCACAGGTGACGGAGATGCTGTACTGCGACTGCTTCGGCAAGGAGGCGGGAACGTGGACGGACGACACGAGCATGACGCTCGCGCTGTGCGACAGCATACGGGAAAAAGGCCGGGTTGACGTTGAGGACATCATGGACAAGTTCTCCTCGTGGCTTTCGTCGGGCAAGTACACGCAGGACGGCAGGGCGTTTGACATCGGGAACACCTGCTATGCGGCCGTAAAACGGGGGAAGGGGCTGGACGATTTCTATTCCAACGGCAACGGCTCGCTTATGCGGATTGTCCCCCTTGCGTTCGTGGAATCCGCCGATGACGGCGTGATAGACGCTGTGTCATCTCTTACGCACGCCCACGCCATCTCCTGCGAGGCATGCCGCATTTACATACACATCGCGCGGGACCTGCTGGCGGGGAAGCCCGTCAAAGACGCGGTGAACGGCAACGTGCAGAACGTGTCCAAGACATTCGCCCCGCTCGCTTCCATAGGAAGCAGGACAAGGGAAAGCATCCGCTCGTCGGGCTTCGTCGTGGACACGCTGGAAGCCGCGCTCTGGTGCCTTCTTACGACGGACTCCTTCCGGGCTGCGGTGGAGGCCGCCGTAAACCTCGGCGAGGACACGGATACCGTGGGCGCGGTGACCGGCGGACTTGCGGGAATCCTGTACGGCTACGATGCCATCCCCGCGTCGTGGATTTCCGCTCTCAGGAAGAAGGAGATGCTGGAAGCCTGCCTGTTCTAGCTTTTTCTTTACAAACACGGTTTCCTGCCGTATACTGGGGGTATGGTGCACGTTCCGGTAAAGGTGAAAATGCCCTTCCTCTGGGGCAGGGCGGTCTTTAAAAAAGATGAGTGGAGGAACATTAATCTCGTCGTGGGCCCCAACGGGTCGGGCAAGACCCTTCTTGTCGAGGCTATTGCCGAAGCGTTTTCTGCATCGGGTTATGCCGTCAAATTCTTCCGTGCGGATCAACGGGAGGACAGGGAGGCCCTTGACATCGTGCAGGGAAACGAAGCCATCCGCCAGAAGATCCAGGCAGTGCTTTCCAGCATGTTCGGAAAGACAATCGTTTTCAAGCAGGGGGAGGGGGGCTCCTATGTTCCGGTCGTCGTGAACCGGGCCTGGAATGTTGAGTACAATCTGGAGGAAGTGGAGTGCCACGGTCTCAGGGAGATAATCACGCTGCTGGCAGCCCTGTACGCCAACACCGGCAACAGCTGCCTTATCTTTGACGAGCCGGAGCTGCACCTGCATCCCCAGTTCCAGCAGTTTTTCGCCGATGAGCTCAGGCGGGTGTCGCAGCGGCATCCCACGCGGATGTATTTCATTGTGACACATTCACCTTTTTTTATAGACCTGCGTTTTCCGGAAGATTTTCTGGGCGTGCTGGTCTGCCATACGAACAGGGAGCCGACGCACATAGAGGAGCTGGGGCGGCGGGACGAAGAGTTGCTCGGCCGCTTTCTGCCCCGTTTCAACAGTTATCACAAACAGTTCTTCTTCTCCGACAACCAGATTTTTGTGGAAGGCTACACCGACCAGCAGCTGTTCGCGAGCCTGCTTCCGTATGTGCAGACTGAGCGGGGAGTCGCTGGTACCGGCATAATCGATGTCGGCGGAAAAGACGAGCTGGGGGTATTCTGCAAAGTCTGCGACCTGCTCGGCACCAACAGCCGCATCATCACCGACCTGGACTCCCTCTTCGGCGGAAAACTTCGTGATGTGTTCTGTGCTGACGCAAGGGCTGCCCAGTGGCTTGAGCGGCAGGGGGAAAAGCAGCGGCCGTTTTACGAAAGCATCTTTACGGTGCGGGAGCTTGGGGCAAAGATTACGCTGGAAAAGCTTATCTTCCGTCTGGAACGTTACCTTGCCGTCATAGGGCGTGCGCTCTGTGATGTGCAAAGCTCAGTGGGGTATGAGGGAGAAGACGGAACTCGGCAGGAGGATGGCCTGGAGTCTGGTCCCCTTGAAGGTGAGCTGGCACTGCTTGTGGAAAAACTGGACTCGCTGGATCAGAAACATTCCCGGGCAGAGAATGTGGATACGTTCAAGACCGTCGTTTTGCAGGGGGTCATTGCGGAGGGGGAGTTGCAGGAGCAGCTTGAGAGGCATTTGCCGGAATCCATCTCCGGGAGCCTGCCGCTCGTGCGGAACCTCTTTAACCTCATCCTTGCCGCCGCCTCTGCAGCAGGTGTCTATATACTCTCCCAGGGCTGCATAGAGCATTACTACACCCAGTCGTCCGTCCGCTATATGCCGGTCGCGGGCAAGGACAGGCTCTTCCACATGGAGCGCAAGCACCTGCTCCTTTCAGACCCCGACACCGTGCGGAGCGAATATGCCCCGCTCCTCAGCATACTGGAGGCTGCCTGCGTGCGGTAGGGGAGGGGCGATTTACGTGTAACCTGTAGCCCGGACTTCTTCCGGGCGGATCCTACAGTGCCGTTACGTCAAGGTCCAGCTGGACGTTCGTCTTGTATTCCGGGATGCGGGCTGCGATTTCTTTCCGAATCTGCTCGAACAGCGCGAGCCTGTCCTTGGTGTCAAAGTCGATGATGATGTCCATGCGCACCGTCTCTTCCTCCTCGTCCACATACAGGCCGTGCATTTGGAGGACTTCGGGATGCTCCGAGAGAATCTGCATGACCCGCTGCTTTATCTCGCTGGCCTTGCTGTTTCCGGTGTTTGACGGGTACACCCCGATCGCGGCGAGCAGCACATGCTGTTCCTTATACACCAGTTCGGTAATCCGCCGCTGCAGTTTGTCAATCTGGACCGCCGTTGTGTCGTCGTCAACCTCGATGTGCACCGAGGCGACGAAGCTGTCGGGGCCGTAGTTGTTGAGCACCAGGTCATACACGCCGCGGACTCCCTCCACCTGCAATATAGTACGCTTTATGTCCTTCGCAAGACCTTCGGCCGCCCGTTCACCCAGAATCTCGCTGATGGTGCCGTGCATGGTCTCAAAGCCTGCCTTTATGATCATGCAGGAGATGATCACGCCCAGGTAGGCTTCCAAACGGAGTCCCGTGAAGATGTAGACGAGTGCGGCGATGATGGTCGTGGCGGATATGATGGAATCCATGAGCGCGTCCTGACCGCTTGCGACGAGGGAGTCCGAGTTCACCCGTCTGCCGACGGACCGGACGTACAGGCCCATTGCTACTTTGACGGCGACGGCTGCGGCGAGGATGATCAGCGACGGCGTGCTGTATTCCGGCAGCGCGGGGTGGAATATCTTCTTGAGCGACTCCACGAACGAGGTCACACCCGCATACAGGATGATGACGGATATGACCATCGCACTTAAATATTCCAGCCGCCCGTAGCCGAACGGATGCTTTTTGTCAGCAGGCTTTGCAGCCAGTTTTGTTCCCACTATCGTGATAACCGAACTGAGCGCGTCGCTCAGGTTGTTCACCGCATCCAGCGTGATTGCGATGGAGTTGGACAGCAGGCCGACTGCCGCCTTGAAGAGGGCGAGGATGGCGTTCGCCACAATGCCGAGCACGCTCGCCCGTATGATTGTCCGCTCGCGGACCGCTTTATTGTCGATGTTTCCTTCGTTAGGCATATCGCGACTATAGCATATTTCGCTGGTTCTGTGTAGCGGTCCTGCCTCGAGGCTGTCTCCATACCTGCGTGTCAGTGTCTGTGTTTAAGCCTCCCTTTTTCATGCCGTATAAGCAAATACTTGTCCCGTCTCCGGCCCTATGCTATAATCCGGGCATGAGGTGATTCAACACGTCGGGCACCTGCATCTTGTATGAAAAAGGGGGGGGGGCAAACTGCACGCAACTTATAGTTGCGGAATCTGTTGAAAAAGCACGTGCGGGTTGGTGGAGATGACTGTATTTATCAAGTAATCTATATTTGCACCGCGGGGCAAACTGGTACACGAAACTATAGCAACTATAGATGATAAGGAGAAACACTATGAGCTTTGGAAAGAACCTTCAGTATTTACGCCAGCTTAGTAAGGATATGACACAGGAGGCTTTGGCTGAAAAACTGGGTGTCAGCCGTCAGACAATTTCAAAATGGGAAATGGATGCGGCAAATCCGGAAATGGATAAGGCACTTGAAATATGTAAGATCTTTAACTGCTCTCTGGATAATCTTTTCAGGGAGGAAATGGATAAGCGAAGTGATGCATACTCAAACCTGCGTGTAGAAGATGTCGCCGGATTTCGTTACATAGCGCATACTGTAATCAGTACGGATCCTGAAAGCGATGCGATCAGCCGCATGTATAAAATTGCAAAAGAGAGCGGCATCGATACCCCGAAAGTGATTGGATGGGATTTCCCGAATCTTTCCCAAGAGCAGGTCAACGTCTTTAATATGCACGGATATACTGCTGCTTTGATACTTCCTGACGGAGTTGCACCGGAAGGGGCACAGATCAAGGAACAGCCTGCGCATAAATATGTGGCGATTCATATAGACAGACCGTTTGATAATCCATTCGTTACGATACCTGGAGCATATCATACACTGAAGGATTTCATGCGGACCAACGGTTTGGAACAGGCGTGGAATGAAGTAATACCATGCTTTGAAACAGATGGCGAGAGCATGGACGTATATATAGCATGTAAGTAAGGCGTGCCTGTGAACTGACGGTTGGTCAAAGCTGCATGGCAAAGGCTGCCGGGGACAAGCCCCGCAGGTAACGCCGCACGAACTATAAACGCTTTTTCATCCACAGTGCGGCGAGGTTGAGCCATTGATGGACATCCTCGTAATCAGCTGCCTGGGCGTGAAAGAATTCGTCCGGCGCACCGGAGCTTTGCTGCTCTTCTTGCCCGCCGTTTTGTGCATGCGCGGCCTGCTGTCCTTCATCCGGAAACTGTGCTTCAAGTTCGGCACGACGGCGCTCACTGACGTTGATGCCGTTTCCGGCCTTGACTGCATGTACTGCCCGTCGTACCTGCTCCATCGTGTAAGGTTCGCCGAACTTTTCCTGAAAGAAGTCCTCGCTCGCCGTGCTCAGTCCGTGGAAGCCTGCCGGAAAGACGTGATGTGCGAAGGGGACGCCCTGTTCTTTCAGGGCCTGTGCGAAGAGGTAGCTGTTTTGGACGGGAACCAGGTTGTCCGTCGCGGTCTGCCAGAGGAAGCAGGGGGGCGTCCTGTCTGTGACGTTTTTTTCCAAAGAGAAGTATTCAAGTTCCTCGGCGGGCGGATTCTTTCCGATGAGCGCTTCCACGGAAGACGGATGCGTGTACTTGCCTGTTGTAATGACCGGATAACAGAGGATTACTCCGTCCGGGCGGCAGGAAATGTCGGAGTACGCAGGATTCTTTTCCGTGACTTCGTCATAATGGACTGCGAGCGTTCCGCAGACATGGGCCCCTGCGGAAAATCCGCAGACAAAGAGCTTCTTTCCAAGCGAGTAGTCCTTTGCCCGTGAGCGCACGAATCGGACGGCGCGGGCTATGTCTTCGAGCGGCTGCTTTTTGAGCGGAACTGACATCGTTATGTCGGTCGTGTAGGTAAGAACGAATACATTCATCCCCCGCTCATAGAATTCTTTGGCGACGATTTCCCCTTCCGAAGGAACACACATGCAGTAGCCTCCTCCCGGCACAACAATCAGGCAGTCGTGCGTGCCGTCCTCGTGCAGGTATGCGTGTATATTCGGCACGAATCCGTAGGCTGCCTTGTAGCTGTATTCGCCTTTTTCCCATATCGTCTCGCTGAAAGTTCTCATGATGCACCTTCTTCTCTCTTGATTTCTTCTATAAAGTATACCTCATTATATCACAAAATGGCCTTCTTTGTTACTATTTGAAATGCTTTTTGTTTTCCCGATATGGACACTTACCATGTTTTCTGGCTTTTGGATGAGCTGGATGTGCTCGCCAAGAAGCGTGTCATAACAGAGGAGACTGCAAAGCGGATAGCGGATTACTATGCATCGCAATCTGAAGCCGCATCTCCGGCTGGAACTGTCTCCGCCTCTCCGACTGCCTCAGATATGGCTGTAACGGCTCCAGTTCCGGCTGGAACGGACACGGCGCCGGAGAACATCTACGCTGACATAAACAAGCGGGTTGCTGCAGAAAAAAGCCGCCTTAAGGCAATTGATGTTGCGAGTATTCCCGTTATATTGAGCGTGATTGCCGCTGTTCTCATTGCCGCCGGGGTAATTTCTCTGACTGCCTACAACTGGAATGCCATTCCCCGTACGGTCAAAGCCGTCTTTGCATTTATCCTTTTGATTGCGGTGCAGGCGGGCGGTGTGTTTGTATTCGTCCGGGAGAAGTTCTTCTCCAAAACCGCATGGCGGGAAGGGGTGGCCGTTCTGTGGTCGCTGATGTTCGGCGGCGTGGTCGCATTCATTTCTCAGATATGCCGTCTGCCGGGGGACACCGCATCCTTCCTGCTCGTGTGGGCAGTTTCTTCTATACTGTTGACATACGCGATGCGGTCCGTCGGGGCGTTCATCATCTCGCTCCTTTTGACTTCATCCTACGCATTTGCCAGCGAGGGGGTGAGCGGGTCGGCATTTCTTTTCTGCCTCCTGTTCGCCTCGCTCTGTCCGTTCGCTCTGCATTTCAAATACGGAAGAAAGATTATGCTTGCCGTATTTGCGGTTATGCTGAACGTGATCCTGGATGGAAATAATTTCGGTTTACGGATAATCTGCAACGTGTCTTTCGCGGTGCTCTGCCTTGAATACGGTATGTCATGCGGAAGCAAGGGAATCAAGTACCTGTCCGCAGCGGCACTGTGCATCCTGCTCCTTTGTCTTTCCGTTGATGATATGTGGCCTGTCAGGAGCCTGGACTGGAACCGCATCGCAGGGAGCTCTTCTGTCTGGGGCTTCGTTTTTGACAGCCTTCTCGCGTTCTGCTTTACAGGTCTGGCTGCTGCATGGCAGTTCGCCGCCTGTCTTCGCAAGAAGCCTTTCCCCAGATGGAAGCTGGTATACCCTCTGTGTGCGCTTGTTGTCTGCGGGCTTTTTATTGTCTACAGCTTTGTTCCGCAGGGAAGCCGCCTGCACAGCCTGTACCTTGCACCGACTACGGTGGTTTTTCTCTTCTCCCTGCTCTTCCTTGCGCACACCCTGTATTCCAAAC
Source organism: uncultured Spirochaetaceae bacterium (assembly GCA_902796985.1). GTDB lineage: Bacteria > Spirochaetota > Spirochaetia > Treponematales > Treponemataceae > Treponema_D. Next base: position 5,365 of record CADBRC010000222.1, on the reverse strand, counting down.
GGGCATATTCATATTTCCTGCTTGGCTTCCTGTTCGTGTCGGCATGCATTACGCAGCTGAACATGCCGGTTCTTGCGCTTGCCGTGCTTCTGCTTCTCCTTGCATCGACCGGAAACTATCATGGCGTTTTTATACGGTCCGCAGGCTTTGTCCTGCTTCTTGCGGCAACGGCATACCTGCTGACGATGAAGGACGGACTTTTCGTCCTGTACAAACAACAAGCTCTTCCGCTCCAGCTCGTACTGTATGCCCTCTATCTGATTGCCGCTGCCTGCCTCTTTGCCCGCTCGCGGAAAATTGCTAAGTCTCTGGATATAATTGTCGTGTGCGCTGCGGTCATCCTGCTTTCCCTGCTCGGGCTTGCTTTCCCGCTCGGGGACGATGTTATATGCATGGCCTATTTCTGCGTTCTGCTTTTTGTATGCAGCTGGCATGTCGTGAATGCAGGAGCTGGAGATGACAGGGGACTTGTATCCTACATTCTGCCCTTTGCTGCGCTGACCGTATATTTCTTCTGGATGTCGGGATTTGTGATGCAGCTGAACTGCCCGGTTGTTTCCCTGTCAGCGTTCATCCTGCTTTTTGAGGCGGCCGGGCGTTACCGGGCAAGCCGGAATGAAATGGAAGGCCGAGCGGCGTATGTGTTTTCCCGGATTCTTGCGGCGGTCTGGATGCCCTGCGTCGCCTTATTCTTACAGGAGGGAGATGCATTTACCGTATACGAACAGGGGGCACTGCCTTTCCAGATGGCCTCATGCGGGCTCATAGCCCTTGCCGCCCTTGTCCTTCTGTTCCTGTCGCACAAGTGGAAGGACTCGCTTGATGTCCTGATTCTCCTTGCTGTCCTGCTGATTTTGTCGGCGGTACTGTGGTTCGGTGAAGGGACTGAGTTGACTGAAAAGAGTCTGTATGCTTTCCTCTACATCTTTGCTGGCGCGGGTGTGTACGGATTCGTCCGCTTCCGCCTGCACAAGAGGCTTGAATACCTGCCGTACAGCATTGTGTTCGTGCTTGTGACAATCGTCTGTCTGTACCACAATACAGAGGCATGGTTCCTCTGTTCGCCTGTCATGCCCTTGCTGTGCGGCCTGTATTTCTTTGCCATAGAGCATGAGAAGAAAACGGTCCGGCAGGGGGTACAGGGAATCAGCCTCCTGTGGGGCGTCCTCAGTGCCGGAATGGTGTTCGCCTCGGCCTTTTCAGGGGGAAGCTTTTGCCATGCCCGCCATCTGGATTTGCCGCAGCTTGCCCCGGTGTGCATTGCCCTGCTGGCATACGCGTTCATGACTATGCTCCCTGCGGTTTCTTTGCTCAGAAAGAAGCTGCGGTTCAATTATGTGTTTGCACTGCATCTGCTTGTCGTGGTTGGATTCCTGTTTGCCATCCTCGCGGCTGGTATTTCAGGAAATGACCCGCGTACAAAGCCTCTTGACAAAGCGATGTCATTTACGAGCTTTGCCTGTGTCTTTCTTGTGGCGGGATATTTCATCTATGAGGCATATATGGAAGGCTCCCTTGCCAAGGCGAACATAGCTGCCTGCTATGCCGCACTTGCCCTCGTCATAAAGTTCTTCAGCGACGACTATGGATTTGTTGCGAAGGGAATCCTGTTCATCGTGCTTGGAGTGGCCATGCTGCTTTTAAACCTTCTCTTGTATCGGGTTGAGCGCAAGAAGAAAGTCGCCGGGGAGGTTCAGAATGAAGTTAACGGATAAAATGAGGCCGGCATTCATAGCTGCTGCAATCGCATTGCAACTGTTCGTCACCCTTTCGCTCCTCTTCTATACGGCACGGGTGAGGAGCCACGCACTTAAGACCGGGAGCGTCATTTCGCTCGCATGCAAGGCGTATGATCCCTTCAGTCCCTTCAAGGGCCGCTACGTCCGCCTGACATTCGAGCAGTCCGATGTTCCGAAAGAACAGCTTGACGGTGAGAGCCGGGAACACCTGGCTGCTTCCCGGGGAAAGAAAGTCTGCCTCCGCATGCAGGAAGGGGCAGATGGTATCTGGACGGTGAGGGGAATCCGCCGCACGCACCCGCAGGACGGGGGTGTATATATCGCGGCGAAGAACCGCTGGTACAACGACACGAAGGTCAGCCTGGACTACGACTTCAATGAGTATTACATGCAGGAGAACTATGCCCGCCTCGTGGACCGCATACAATGGGACGACTTCAACGCACTGGAGCCGGTGCTGTCCCTCTACGTCGGCAAGGACGGCCGCTGCGTCCAGAAGGGGCTGACCGTGCTGGACGCAGGTGAGCGGATTCCTATCGAGGAATACTGCCGGCGGAGGCTGAGCGAGTAGGGGGCTGCCCCTTGCTTTTTTCGGGCAAAGTGCTATTATCTTGCTACGATGAGACGCATCATTGCCTTTATCCGCCGTGAGACGGTTTTCTGCATAGCGGCCTTGTGCGCGGCGGCGAGCAGTTTCTTTGTCCCGCCGTCCATGGCCTACCTTTCATACATCGACTGGAACACCCTTTTCATCCTCTTCGCCCTCATGGCGGTCATCGCCGCGTTCAGGGCCTGCGGCCTCTTTGACCGTGTGGCGTTCATGCTGTGCTCGCACATCCACCGGGCGAGGATTCTGAGCGGGGTGCTCGTCCTGCTCTGCTTCTTCACGAGCATGCTGATAACGAACGACGTGGCCCTCCTGACATTCGTGCCCTTCTCGCTGGCCCTTCTCGGGACGACGGCGAGCGGCAGGTCTGTGCTCCTGACGGTCGTCCTTGAGACGGTCGCCGCCAACATGGGCAGCATGCTCACCCCTCTCGGCAACCCTCAGAACCTCTTCCTCTTCTCCAAGATGGGGACGGGAATCGGGGAGTTCGTCATGATAATCCTGCCCTACTGCGCGGCGAGCCTTGTCCTGCTTTTGCTCTCGCTGCTGCTTGTCCGGGACGAGCACCTGTCGCCCGCGAAATCCCCCGTGCAGGCGGTGCCAGTTCCGCAATCCTCCGGGAAGCCTCTGGAAGCGGGGGAAAAAGCCCCTGCGGAGGGAAATCGTCCCCTCCGGGAACGGGTTCCCGAGCGCGTGCAGCTTGGCATATATGCCGCCCTGTTCGTCCTCTGCCTGCTCTGCGTCCTCCGCTTTGTCCCCAAGTTCGTCGCGGCCGCCTTGGTGCTTGCCGTCCTGCTCGTGCTGAACCGCAAGGTCCTCGCCTCCGTGGACTACATGCTCCTCCTGACGTTCACGGCATTCTTCATCTTTACGGGGAACATCGCCGGGATTCATTCCGTGCGGACTTTCCTGGAGGCCGCGGTCTCGGGTCATGAGTTCGTTGTCTCCGTCCTGTGCAGCCAGGTCATCAGCAACGTCCCCGCGACCCTGCTGCTCTATCCTTTCTCGGGCGATGCCAGGGCCCTGATGGCTGGCGTGAACATAGGAGGCCTGGGGACGCTCGTCGCCTCGCTGGCAAGCCTCATCTCCTTCAAGCTCTATTCCGGCTCGCGGGAAAGGCTTGCGCTCCCGTCTGTCCTTGCATACCTTGCAAGTTTCAGCGTGATGAACGTCGCCTTCCTGATAGTCCTGTGCGTCCTCAGGCTCCTTCTTGCTTCATAGCCTTCGCGATGAAAAGGCCCACGGCAAAGAACATGCTTCCTGCACCGAAGAGGACGATGTAGAAGAGCAGGAATTCCGTCTTGGTCCGGCAGATCATGGGATTGTCCGGCTTGCACCAGACGGTGACGCGGGATTTGCTGAAGAATGCCGAAACCGTTATCTGGCTCCGGTACAGCTCGCCGTCCAGCATGTATTCTATGTCCGCATAGTAGGTCCGGCTCGTTTTTCCGCCGGATGAGTGCGACCTGCTGTGCGTGCCGATGACTTCGGCTTCCGTCTGTATGCGGGATTTGAGCGAAATCCTGTCGTATGCGAGCAGGCTTCCCCCGATGACCAGGAGAAACAGGCCGATTGCAATGAAAACCCTTGGCAGCACGAGGCCGCCCGTGCCCCCGCTGTGTGACAGGTGCGTGACATTTCCCTGCGTGTCCGTCTCCGCTTCGACGGAAACTCCGACGGTGAAGCCGAGCGAGCGTTTCCGTATCATCACGATGCCGAGGATGATGAAGGCCAGCGCGAAGATGAAGCAGAACGCGAGCATGGCGATGACGAGGAAGGGATTTTGTTCGGTCGTCTGGATGCCGTTTACGGTGCTGGTGACAGTGAAGAAATCCTCGCTCCCGCCTTTCAGCTTGATGGCGGCGACAGGGATTGCCGCCGAAAAAAGGCCTATCAGGAGGAAGACGACGCCGACCCGTATTCCTCTCGATTCCTTTCCCTCCTTCTCATCCTTGTTGATTCTGTGGAAATGGTATGCAAGCAATAGAAAGAATGCTGTGATGACAAGTCCCAGTATGATGAAGACTCTTGCCATCGTGGTCTTTTCCGTGTAGCCCTGCACGGTGTATTCATACGGGTCGTCCGGGTTCACCATGACGGTGACCGCTTCTCCCGCGCTGAACTTCGGCGGGGAGGAGGCCATGTCGCTTTCCTGCCGGAACTCCATGCCGTCGAAGCTGTATTCGAATACGGGGGCGTAGAGCGTCCCGCTGTTGCCGTAATGCTCCTGCAGCCCGGCGACGATTCCCGGAACCTCTTCCGTGCAGCGGGCGGCGAGCTGTCTGTTCTCGCGGATCAGGTACAGGCCGAAGCCGGCGAAGAACAGGCCGACCGCCACGGGGATAAGGAAAAACAGGGGATGCCTTTGGGTATCGAGTTCCTTTTGCATACTCACAGTATACGGGCTGGGACGGGGTTTGGCAAGCGGAGGGGCTGTCGTCCTGCGAAGGCTTGCCCGGCTACTAGCCAAAGTCGGCCTTTTCTGCTAAACTGGTTCAATTATGAGTACGAGATGTTTTGCTATGTTGAAGCCCGGTGTCCTGAACCGCAGGCTCGTCGGCGAGGTTATCAGCCGCCTGGAGAAGAAGGGGCTCAAGCTCGTCGGCCTCAAGTTGATTAACATTGGCCCGGAGCTGGCCTCCAAGCACTATGCCGAGCACAAGGGTAAGCCTTTCTACGATCCCCTCGTGGACTATATCACGAGCGGCCCGGTCATCGCCATGGTCTGGCAGGGGGACGACTGCATTTCCCTGATCCGCCGCATAACCGGCTCCACCAGCCCGCTCGATGCCCATCCGGGAACAATCCGCGGGGACTTCTGCTCCCACACCTCGCACAACATCATCCATGCGAGCGACTGCGAGGAGAGCGCGAAGCGGGAGATAGACCTCTTCTTTGCCCCTGAGGAGATAATTGACTGGGAGGATCAGGCCTCCCTCTGGTTCTAGGGTTCGTTCACTGAAAACTTTGATGCGGGGATATGTCTGCTATGTCTATGGAAGGTCATAAGGTCGGAGTG
>CADBRC010000221.1 GCA_902796985.1 uncultured Spirochaetaceae bacterium | reverse complement strand
GTCCAGCGTCTGCATGGTCGCGGAGATGCTCTCCACGCCGATGTTCTGCTCCTTCATGCCGTCCCGGACTTCTTTAATCAGCCCGTCGAGCTGGAGTATCTTGGTACCCACGGACTCGAAGGAGGCCGCGGACTTCTGGGATGAGGTGACTATCTCCATAATTGCGCTGGAGATGCCTCCCAAAAGCTTCTTTATTTCGTCGGACTGGGTGGATGATGTCTCGGCGAGCTGGCGGATTTCGTCGGCGACGACCGCAAAGCCCTTTCCCGCGTCTCCCGCGTGGGCAGCCTCGATTGCGGCGTTCATGGCGAGCAGGTCGGTCTGCTCCGCGATGGCGGCGATGGCCTCGTTTGCTTCGGTCAGGTTCTCGGACTGCTCGGCTATGTTCTTGATTTTCTCGGAGACTTCGTCCTGCAGCTTGCGTCCCTCGGAGGAGTCGCTGACGAGCAGGGCGTACTCGCTGATAATCGTCTCGATGTGCCTGGTGACGGAGACGATGCTTGCGTTTATCTCGGTAACGGCGGAAGAAGCGTTCCTGATGGCCGTGGACTGCTCCATGATCCGGGAGTCCAGCCCTGCTATCTCTGTGTCCACGTTCTGGGCCTCGCCGGTGATGGACTCTATCTTGGACTTCTGCATGCTGACCTGCAGGGAGATGTCGTCCATGTTCTCGTCCGTGCTGTTCATCTCCTTTATGTGGCTCTTCATCCTGTCCTTGAGGCCCTGTCCGGTCTCGGCGAGGATGCCGGTCTCGCCCTGCAGGTCCTTGACCAGGGTGTTCAGCCTGCCGATGACGTGGTTGCAGTTTGCGGCAAGCAGGCCGAGCTCGGAGCCTCCGTTCTCGGGGATGCGGGCCGTCAGGTCGGCGGTGCCCTGGGAAATCTCGTCCATCGCCTTGGAGACGGAGTCTATCTTGCCGAAGATGGATGAGGTAAAGCCCGTGACCACACCGATTCCGAGGAGGACAAAGGAGATGCCGAGGATGGCGATGATGATTATCTGAATCCGCATGGTGCCGACGAAGCCTTCCATGTCGAAGTCTACGCCGATGAAGCCGATTGCCTTGCCGGAGGAGTTCCGTATGGCACGGTAGTTGCTGACCACCCAGCCCCATTCGTCCTGCTTCTCAAGTCCCGCGCTGGTGATGCCGCCGTCGTTCAGGGCCTTCCAGGGGGCTTCCCCGTAGCTCGTGATGTCCTCATCGGTGCCGAGGGGGGAGAAGTTCTCCGTGTCGGCGGGGTCGCAGCTGCCGTCAATGATGTAGCGGGCTGTCTGGCCTTCGACGAGCGGAATCATCGTATAGAGGAAGCGGCAGCCGACCGTGTTCTTTATTTCGAGCAGGGCGAGCCGGGTCTTCTCATAAAAGGGGTCATCCTCGCTCGGATTCCTGCAGAATGCTTCAAAGGCATCTCCGTCTATGACGCGGGAAGCCCGCTCCAGAATTGGTCCCCCCTGGCGGCTTGCCAGATCCGAGCCTGTCTTGACAATTGCCAGGCAGGAGAACACGGAAATTATCGTGCATGAAAACAGCACGAACAGGCCGAAAATCATTATAAAACGGGCTTTCAACGAAGTCATCAGACTGCTCCTTCTTTGTCTGTTTTAGTCCTTATACCATTATAGCACAAGCTTTTTTTTTTTCTAGTGGGGAGGAACAAATTCATAAAAAAGGCGGAGGTTTGCGCCTCCGCCTTCTGTCCCGCCCGGTAACTTACCAGGCCCTGACCTTGCTGTTGTCATCCGGGACAAGGATGCTCTGTATCTTTATCCCCTTCTTGGTCGTAAGGTCCATGACCATGTCTTTCGTTATCTTCTTCGAGCCTCTGGGCTTGCTGTGCGGCGGCGCGTCACCGATGAGGATGATCCTCTTCTCGGCCTCGTCACGCCACTTGTAGAACTCCAGGCTCGAATAGAGGGCCTCGTAGACCGGTTCCGGAATGTCGCCGCCCTCGCTTCCCATGACGCGGATGCTGTTCAGGTTCTTGACGAACTTGTCATAGTCATCCGTGAACGGGAGCATCTTGACCGGCATCTGCTTGTAGCGCCAGTCATCGACGTAGTCACGGTAGAACAGCAGTCCCAGCCGTATGTTGCCGAACTCGGCCAGCTGCTCCTTAAGCCTCGGCAGCCAGTTCTGCCTGAGCGACTGGATGTCGTCCTTCATACTGCCCGTCGCGTCTATGGCGAAGACGATGTCCACGATATCCTTGGGGTTTATGCTCTCCAGGATATTGTAGAGGTCATCGGGGAGCGTATCCGCGCCCCTCGAATAGGTCGTCATTCCGCCGCCCTGCTGGGCAATCTCGAAGAAGGAGTTTCCGGCCTCTTCGTTGTACTCGTCGGTCAGCGTTATCTTGCCTTCGTCCTCGTCTTCATAGGGCTCATCCGGCTCCTCTGGCTCTTCCGGTTCCTCCGGTTC
>CADBRC010000220.1 GCA_902796985.1 uncultured Spirochaetaceae bacterium | reverse complement strand
CGCGGGCAAAGAGAACACGGCCTCCCTCAGCATCCACGTGGAGCCGCGCGAGACCGGGGCGGGCAACTCCTACGTGTGCACGGCCAAGCAGGGCGACATACCCGACGAGATATTCGACGCGATCAAGCAGAGCATCGAGAGCAGCTTCATGTCGGGAATCAAGATGGGATACCCCTGTACCGATACCGCCGTCACGGTCACTTCCGTCGGCTACAACGAGCTTACGTCGACCACCTTCGCGTTCGAGGCCGCGGCCGCCGAGGCATTTGACAAAGCCTGTTCCGCCGCATCGCCTGCGCTCCTTGAGCCGGTGATGGCGGTAGATATTGAAAGCCCCTCCGAGTTCGTCGGCGAGGCGATGAGCCAGATAACCCAGCGTGGCGGAATCATCTCTAGCATGGACGACAAGTCCGGCGGCAACATCGTGCATGCTCAGGCACCGATGGCCAAGATGTTCGGCTTTTCCACCGACCTGCGCTCGGTCACCCAGGGGCGGGCGAGCTTCAGCATGTCATTCAGCCACTTCCAGCCCAAGGCCTAGCGCCGTCAGCCTGGCAGGGGCGGATGAGCAGGTTCCACCGGCCCGTCCCGGCTTTATGGCCGCCCCGGTCAGGCCCGGGCTGATGGAGGGGACTGTGCGCGCGCCCGTGTTCGCCACCCCTGCACGGACGCTCAAAAGCCCCAACGACGCTGACAAAACCCCGCAGCTGTGGTATAATGCTTTGCGGAGGTGAGAATATGGTTTCTGTAAACGGATATTTTGACGGCACGGCATGCATAGCCACGGATACATCCCAGTTCCGCCCGAACCAGCGGCTTGTGATAACCGCCCTCGACGAGGATTTTAACGTCCCTGAGGATGCAATGGAGGAGCGCAAGCAAAAACTCGCAGAGCTTCATAAAGTATTCGGAATGCTGACTCACGAAGAAGCCGAGGACATTCGTAATCACCGGGTAAACTTCAAGGAGCGTTTTTGATGCTATATATGCTCGACACGAACATAGTCAGCTATTTGCTCGAAAAAGACTGCAAAATCGTAGAGAAATTTGACAGCATCTTCTTTGACAACGAGGTGAAAATATCCAATGTTGTCCATTATGAGATACAACGAGGAATCTTTTACCGATAATCAAAGACGTTGCAGGATAAATTTGATATTTTCTGCGAACACATTCCTGTAATTCCAGTTACGGATGAAGATTTTATGCAGGCAGCCCATATCTATGCCGACCTGCGCCGTACAGGCCGCATCATCGAAGATTCGGACATTTTCATCGGTGCGAGCGCACTGGTAAACAATGCAGTCCTCGTCACAAACAATGAGGAGCATCTTGGTCGCATCAAGGGGTTGAGAATCGAGAACTGGACAAAATAGCCGCTAGCTGTCGGGATGAACAGCACTTAACCTCTTTCTCCACGGCAACATAATTCGACCGGATAGACTTCCCTGCCTTTTTCGCTCCTCCTGTTTTTCTGAACGCACGGGTTTTGAGCCGTCATGTGCCGGCGAACCTGCTTATCGTCCGCTGGACCAGCACATATCGGCTCTCACAGCATCTCCATCTTCAACAAAGTGATAGAGCTGTTTACGATCTCCGTCCCGTTGACAAGCGTTGTCGCTGCTTCCTGCCTTGTCGTGCTGCATGCGGCCAGCACGAAGCCCGCTGCCATAATCATCGCCTTTCCAAAAATCTTTTTCATCGTGTTCTCCCTTATATGCCTTTGTTTCCTGTTGATATTCCCTATGCGATTTTTCCCGTTGCCTTGAGCCATTCAATTTCATCGCGCATGGTGTCACGGTAGCTCCTCGTTGTATATCCCAGCTCACTGCGGGCCTTTGAAGAGTCAAAGTCATTGTTCCGCAAAAGATTATACACGGCAAAAGTCGTCATAAGGGGCCGTTTGCCCCTGCGCTTTGCCTGTCCTTCCATTAACCGTGCCATGAGCTTCGCGAGCCCTGCGGGAATAAATGTCCGTATTTTCCTGCAGCCCGACTCCTCGCTCAACAGGCTGCAGAAGTCCCTGAATGAGACCTCGTCATTTCCCAGAATGTAGCATTCCCCTTTCTTTCCCCTGTCCGCCGCAAGAATGGCCCCACGGGCAAGGTCACGGACATCGCAGAGGTTGAATGAGCCGTCGATTCCTGCCGGCATCTGTCCGTTGATAATCTGAATCAGAACCTTCGTTGTCTCGCCGATGGCAAAATCCTCCGGTCCAAGGATTCCGCTCGGGTGGATTACGCAGGCGTTCAGCCCGGCATCGGCCGCATCCAGGACCATCTGGGTTGCCAGGGCCTTTGACTGGCTGTAGCAGCCAAGGACCTTGTTCTCGTCAAACTGCCGTACCTCGCGGATTTTCTCTCCCTTGGGAAGTTCCGGGATGGCTCCTGTGCTTGAGCAGTAAACGAGCTTCCTGCATTCGCTGTGCTTTTTGCAAAGCTCAAGTATGTTCTTTGTGCCGCCGACATTCACATCCATCACTTTCTGGCTGTAATCAGGGTTCACCGTGACGATGCTGGCTATGTGCATGACAATGCTCTGATAGCCCTCGGGAACCGTAAACAGCTTCTCCAGGGACTGCAGGTCAGTCAGGTCGCCGCGTACAATCTCGGCCTCACCCGGGACGTATTTTTCTGCGGGGTCATCAGGAAGCACGAAGGCGCGGACCTTGTCGCCGCGTCCTATAAGCTGCCGGCAGACTGTTCCGCCAAGGAACCCTGCCGCACCTGTCACCAGATAAACTGTCTTTTCCATTCGTATCTCCTTGCTGTTGCAATGTATTGCCTACTGTATACAGCCTGTGTATTGCGGAATTGTTTGCGAAATGTTTCCGAAATGTTAAAAAAACAGGAATAATGCCCTTTTTTTGTGGATTGGCGTTTGTTTATGCTATAATCGAAGTATGGTTAAGATTCTTGTTGTGGAAGATGATGCCGGACTGAATACGGCTGTTTGTGCTTTCCTGCGGAAAAACGGATATGATGTGACAGGCTGTGCCCTGGCGAATGACGCTTATAATGCGATGTACAGCACGCTGTATGATTTGATCATTTCCGACGTGATGATGCCACAGATTGACGGCTTTGAATTTGCGGAGACAGTCCGGAAAATCAACAGGACGATACCCATTATTTTTATGACTGCCCGCGATGATTTCCCGTCCAAGCAAAGGGGCTTTGCTGCCGGCATTGACGACTATATGGTCAAGCCTGTCGATCTGGATGAGCTCCTGCTCCGTATTGCCGCTATCCTCAGGAGGTCGAATATCTCCCAGAGCAAGCGGCTTACCGTTGGTTCCCTCAGCCTGGATGCGGACGCCGTTTCCGCATTCTCGGACGGGCAGGAAATCCAGCTGACTGCCCGGGAGTTCAATCTTTTGTTCAAGCTCCTTTCGTACCCGAACAAGACCTTCACCCGTGTCCAGCTGATGGATGAATTCTGGAACGCTGACAGCAATGCGGGGCCACGGGCAGTTGATGTGTATATGACGAAAATCAGGGACAAGCTTTCTGTGGCGGGCTGTTCGGGATTTGAAATCGTAACCGTTCATGGTCTTGGCTATAAGGCGGTCGTAAAATGAAAGTAGAGATGACGCAGAGAAGCCTTTTCCCGGCGACCCTCTATTGGGCTGTCCTTGCCATGCTCCTTTCAACGGCAGGGGGCAATGTGGCTCTTATTCTTTTCGGACTGAAATCAGCTTGGAATGCGACGTTTTTCGTTCATATCGTAATCCTCTACTGGCTGCTTGTTTCTGCGCTTATCGTGTTCTATTTGAAGCGGAAGATTCACAAGACTTATGAGCTTCCCCTGATGGAAATTTCAAGTGCGACCGAAAAAGTTTCCTGCGGAAATTTCGCTGTTTCAATTCCGACCGTGAACCCTCCGGAAAAATACAACTACCTTGATTTCTTGATTCTGGACCTGAATAAGATGGTGGAGGAGCTGAGCGGTATTGAAACCCTCCGTACGGATTTCATCTCCAATGTCTCGCATGAGCTTAAGACCCCCCTCGCAGTGATGCAGAACTATGCGACGCTGCTCCAGGCCCCGAATCTTGATGAGGCGGTCCGCCTGGAATACGCAAAAACCGTTTCACGGAACTGCCGCCGCCTTACAAACCTTATAACGAATATCCTGAAGCTGAACAAGCTTGAGAACCAGCAGATTTATCCGACTGTCCCTGCCTATGATTTGGGAGAGCAGCTTCGCGAATGCGTCATTGCATTTGAGGATCTTTGGTCCGCAAAAAACATTGAGCTGACCGCAGACATAGCGGATGGCATTATGGTCACGAGGGACAGCCAGCTGCTGTCCCTTGTCTGGAACAACTTCATCTCCAACGCAATCAAATTCACTCCGGAAGGCGGGAGGATTACCGTAGGGCTCCGGCGGCTTGATGGCGTGATTCAGGTAAGCGTCCGGGATTCAGGCTGCGGAATGGATGAAAAAACGATGAGCCATGTGTTCGATAAGTTTTTCCAAGGAGACAGCAGCCATGCGACTATGGGAAACGGTCTGGGGCTTGCGCTTGCTTCCAGGGTCGCGGAAATCTGCAAGGGAAAAATCAGGGTGGAAAGCGAGCTTGGAAAAGGAAGCGTCTTTTTCTTTGAGTTTTAGATTTTTCCCCGCATGAAAGCCGGAAAGACCGGCAGGTTCCACCGGCTCGTCCCGGTCAGGCCCGGGCTGATGACGAGCCCCGCCACTTTGTGGCAGCCCCCGGCCCGTCCCGGTCAGTAAATCCTGTGGCCGCTAGCCCGCTACACGTCCCACTTGCTGTCGGAAAGCCCGGTCAGCTCGCGGAACTGGGGCATGGAGTAGCATGCGCGGATGAACGCGTCCCAGTCCTCCCGGTTCCGGTGGTGCTGCCGCTGGATGCATATCGTCTTCAGCTGCAGGTAGTTGGTCGTAATCGTTGCCCACATCTCGAATCCCTGCGGCAGGTTGTGGCGGAGCAGCATGTAGCTCTCGTAGCTTTTCCCGCTGTCCAGCCAGTTCTGGTAGAGACGCTTGACCTGCGCCTTGCTTTCTTCCGTGACATATTTGGTGTAGGGATCGGCCTCGCCCGCGATGAACTTTTCAAGCGAGTGCACCGTGGACTGGCTCATCACTATGTCGGCGAAGTGGTAGCGCTGGAATTCCGGCATGACGACCCCGTGGTGCTTCATGTCGAATGTGACCAGGATGCCCTTCAGGAAGGCGTCGTGCGACTGGTGCGCGTCCATGTTCTTGCCCAGGGCCAGGGCGACTTTCTGCCGCTTCTCGGTGACGGCCTCCGTCGTGTCTATCTCGCCCACGTTGAACGAGTTGTTTATCGCATTTATGGCCCGGTTCAGGCCGAATACCTCTATGTTCTTGACTTCAAGCATGGGCGGGATTATAGCACGAAAGGGCCTTCCCTCACAACCGGGCGGCGGGCAGCGACGGGAACGTATAGCCTTGACGCTACGCTGGCGGTTGCCTTGACGCTACGCTGGCGGTT
>CADBRC010000219.1 GCA_902796985.1 uncultured Spirochaetaceae bacterium | reverse complement strand
TTCAACTACATATCCGCCCTGCTCGATTTGGAGCAGCTTTTGAACGTAGACTTTTTGGAGGCAAAATAACATGAGAAAGACAGTAGCTGCTGCAGCCTTCTGCATTATAGCGGCGTTCAGCATTTCCTCCTGCAAGAAGAAAGAGGCCGCCGCCCCGGTGGCGGAAGAGGAGGAAGAGGTCATCTATGCCGTCAACTCCTACAGGATTTCCGGGGGCAACCTGGACGAGTACCTGGAGTTCGGAGGGGATGTCGCTTCCGTCGCCTCGGTTGACGTGATGCCCGACCAGGCTGGCAAGCTGACCCGCATACTCGTCTCCATCGGCGAACGGGTAAAGAAAGACGAGATTATAGCCTACGTGGACGCGAGCCGGCCCGGCATGACCTATAAGGCAAGCCCTGTCAAGGCTCCTGCGTCGGGCAGGATTATCTCCTTCACGCCGACGGTCGGGGCAACGGTCTCACAGGCGATGGTCATAGCCCGCATAAGCTCGACCGACGACCTGGAGATAAAGACGAGCGTCGCCGAGCGCTTTGTCAGCCGCGTCAAGCTGGGGCAGTCCGCTTCCGTCACTCTGGACGCATACCCAGGCGAGACCTTCAGCGCGAAGGTGTCAGAGGTGAGCCCGGTGCTGGACACGATGACCCGCACGATGGCGATAAAGCTCCGCCTGACGCCGCCCGATCCCCGCGTCAAAGTCGGTATGTACGCTAGGATCCGCCTGATAACGGACAGCATAAGGAACGCGATAGTCATCCCCGCCGGGACGATAGTCACGAGGGAAGGTGAGAGCTACGTGTTCAAGATTGTCCCTGGCTCCGGCCAGCAGGTCGCCCGCCTGCAGAAAGTCAGCCGGGGGATGACCGTCGATGACAAGTGCGAGATAACCGAGGGTCTTGCCGCCGGGGATGAGATAGTCAGCAAGGGCCAGTCCCTGCTCAACGACGGCTCGCCGGTCAGGGTAATATCCTCGACAGGCGCGGACAGTCAGGGCAAGGAGGCGGGCAAATGAGCATCTCGGAGCTGGCTGTAAAGAAGCCGGTCACGACCCTCCTCGTATTCATCATGCTTATAGCGCTGGGAATATACTGCACGCTCAAGCTTCCGATGGACATGTTCCCCGACATGGAACTGCCCTACATGATGATCATGACGAGCTACCCCAACGCAGGACCTGAGGAGGTGGAGCAGAGCCTGACGCGCACGCTGGAGTCCTCCCTGTCGGGGCTTTCCGGGCTCAAGAAGATGCAGTCCCAGTCATCAGCAGGGCAGAGCCTCGTCATACTGGAGCTGAACTACGGCGCATCGCTCGACGAGGCTGCCAACGAGATACGTGACAAGATAGACCTGGTGCGCGCCTACCTGCCTTCCGATGCGGAGACCCCGATTACGATAAAGGCCGACCCGTCCATGCTGCCTATGATGACGCTGGCGCTCAAGGGCAACCGCACCGCCGAGGAACTCCGCGACTATGCGGAGGACATAGTGCAGCCCCGGCTCGAACAGATAGACGGAGTTGCCTCCGCGAGCGTTTCCGGAGGGCGTGTCAAGTCCGTCAACGTGGACATTCCCCGTGACAGGCTTGAGGCATACGGGCTTTCAATTTCAACCGTTGCCCAGATGATCGGGGCACAGAATATCCAGTCCTCCGGCGGTACGATGCGGACGGGCGAGAAGAACTACACGCTCAAGACCAACGGCAAGTACTCCAGCCTGGACGACCTCAAGAACACAGTCGTGTCCTACAAGGCCGCGCAGGGAGACGGCATGTCAGCCCCGGAAGTCAAGACGATACGCCTGCGCGACATAGCCGACGTTTACGAGGGCTACAAGACCGAGAGCAGCTACGCATACCTGGACGGCGAGCAGTGCGTCATCCTGAGCGTCACCAAGCAGAGCGGCTCCAACTCCGTCAGCGCGGCAAAGAAGGTCCGCGCGGCGATGAAGAACATAAGGACCGAACTTCCCTCGGACGTGGACATAATCGAGACCTCCAACACGACGGACATCATCGAGCAGACGATAGCCGAGGTCGTGAAGTCCGTCATCATGGGAGCGGCCCTCGCCATCATCGTCCTCTTCGTCTTCCTTCGTTCCTTCAAAAGCACGATAATCATAGGACTTGCCATCCCGATATCCGTCTGCATAACCCTGCTTTTGATGTATTTCACGGGCATCACGCTGAATATGATCTCGCTCGGAGGCCTCCTGCTCGGAATCGGGATGCTCGTTGACAACTCGATAGTCGTCCTGGAGAACATTTTCTCCTACACGCAAAAAGGATCCAAGCCGACTGTCGCCGCAATCCTCGGTTCGCGCGAGATGGTTATGTCCATCACTGCGAGTACGCTGACTTCCGTATGCATCTTCCTCCCGATGCTCCTGTTCAAGACTCAGCTGGGCATAATGGGCCAGTTCTTCAACGACCTTGCCTTCACGATAATCTATTCCCTCATCTGCTCCCTCGTCGTCGCCATCGCGCTTGTCCCGGTGCTGACATCCAGGTATCTCAAGATAACGAGGCTCGCCGAAGGAAGGAGGGGAATAAGCTACGGGATAAACAGGAGGATAGACGGCATATTCGGCGCGATAGACAGCGTTTATGCCAAGGGGGTGCGCTTTGTCCTGCACCTGCGCTGGCTTTTCATCTTCCTTGTCATCCTGACGCTCTTCGGCTCGGTGTTCGCGATAAAATTCATCGGCTTCATCTTCATGCCCGCATCCCCGTCCGACACCGTGACGGTGAGCTTTGACCTGCCCAAGGGAACGTCGCTTTCCACGACGAACGAGACTGTCGGGGAGTTCGTCAGGGCGGCCCAGGGAGAGCTCAAGGGCGTGAAGTACACCTCCGTCACCATAGGGGGAAGCGGCTGGTTCTCCTCCTCGGCAGAGACAAACGCAGCCTCCGTCACCTACTCGCTCTACCCGGAGGCAGAGAGGCTCGAAGGCTACGACAACGAGGCGAGCGCGAAGGCAAAGCTCCGCAAGTATTTCTCGATGTTCCCCGGGGCAAGCCTGAGCTTTTCGTCCAACAGCATGTCAGGGGTGTCCTCCGGCGGGATAAGCATAGATTTACGGAGCAACGACCTGACTCTCCTTCGCTCCACGGCGGAGACGATAAAGAAGGTCTTGGATGAGAATGCTACGGACGTGGTGCAGTCGGTCAGCACCGACTTGGAGGAGGGCCTCCCCCAGGTGGAGATTTTCGTGGACCGCGACAAGCTCTACGACATGGGCCTGAACATCTACGGGGTCGGATCTGAGATTTCCGCCGCGATAAACGGCACGACCGCAAGCCGCTATACCAAAGGCGGGGATGACATAGACGTGGTGGTGCAGCTTTCCGAGGCGGACAAGAACAAAATCTCGGACCTGGACCAGATTTTCGTCATGAACAACTCCGGGGTCCGCGTCCCCCTCTCTTCCATAGCGTCCTACGTGGAGGACACATCCCCGGTCTCTATCCTGCGCGAGAACCAGGCCCGTATGCTGCACGTCACGCTGGAGCCGGTGGCGGGAATATCGCTTGACCAGGTGCAGACCAGGGTCAAGCAGGTCATGGACGACAACATCCCAAAGGATGAGAACATAACTATAACGTTCTCGGGAGACTACGAGGACATGATTGAGTCCGTAGTGAATTTCGCCGCAATCGTCATAATGGCGGCGGCCCTGGTCTTCGTCGTCATGGCAAGCCAGTTCGAGTCGCTCATAGACCCCTTCATCATACTTGTGACGATTCCCTTCTCATTCATCGGTGTCATCATGATTTACCTGATTACGGGCCAGCAGCTGAACATCATCACCGTCATGGGAATTCTGGTCCTCGTAGGTACGATAGTAAACAACGGAATCGTTCTGGTGGACTACACTAACCTGCTGCGCAAGAGGGGGCTGGAGCTGGAGGAGGCGTGCGTTCAGGCCGCCAAGAGCCGCCTGCGCCCGATTCTTATGAGCACGCTGACGACCGTCATCTCCCTCGCCCCGATGGCATTCTTCCCGGCGGAGGGAAGCGAGATGATGCAGCCGATAAGCCTGACTGTCTTCGGCGGAATGACCTTCGGCTCGCTGATGACCCTCTTCCTTATGCCGTCGATATACTTCATCGTCAACAAGCACAGGCTGAACAAAGCCAGGCGCAAGGAGGCGAGGCGGAAAGCGAGGGAGCTCAAGGCGGAGCAGGCCTCCAAGAGGCGGCTGGGCAGCCTTGCCACCGTGGAGGTACTGGATGGAAACTAATGGCGGCGGAACGAATGGCTTTCCCCAGAGGGTACGCCTTGAGCTGATTTTCTCGCAGGCCCTCGAGGAGGATTTTCAGCAGGCGTTCCGGGAAGAAGGGGTTGGAAAGAAATTCACCAAGTTTGAGTCCGTCATGGGGGCAGGCTGTAGCGACCCAAAGCTCGGTGATGCGGTCTGGCCCCAGTTGAACATGATGTACGTCATTTTCTGCGACAAGGCTGAGGCAAAGAAGATATATGCGATTGTGCGGAAGATGCGGAAGAAATTCCTGACCGAGGGCATCGCCTGCTTCATGAGCCGGGCCAGCGAGATGTAGCTCCGGCGGTTGTCGTTTACTGTACAAGCAGGGCTGCAAACCGTTCCGTAACAGGCACGGAGTCGGTGACAAAGTAGCCGGGGTAATCCTTTATGAGCTGCTGCAGCTGGTTTTCCAGGCGATGCAGGTGCGCCTTGATGTAGATTTTTGCGTACTCAGCGCTGCCTTCCTGTATGGCGGACAGGATTTTCTGGTGCTGCAGGACGGTCTCCATCATGATATCCTTATCCCAGACAGTCATCATGCGGATGCGGGCGTAGTGGTTGCTTGTGCCTTCAATAATTGTCCATGCGAAAAGTTGCCCTGTGATTTTGAACATATATTCGTGGAAGGCGTTATCCAGCTTCATCAGCGAAGCGTGATTGCAGGAACTGACGGTGGCATGCTGCTGTTCCAGGTTCTGTTCCAGCCAGCTGAAATTGCTGCGCCCGCACTTCTCAAGCAGCAGGTCTACATTGGCGCACTCAAGGCTCTCACGAACAAACCGTTCCTGCTCAACTTTCCCGAAGTCTATGCGGGAGACGACTGTCTCCTTCTGCGGGTAGATGTCTACCAGCCCGTCACGCTGGAGACGGATGAATGCCTCTCGTACCGGCGTACGGCTTACGTCGAGCTTCTGAGCGATTTCCTGGGTACTCATCACTGTACCTGGCTTGAGCTGGAGGGTCATGATATTGTTCCTGAGGGCGCTGTATACCGCGCCCTGCACGCTTGATTCACTGTCTTTCATCCGCATTCCTGCCACTGATATGTTAGCATGGTACATCCCTGCTGTCAAGAAAAAGTCTAGAAACAGCTTGAAATCAACGCCTATAGAAAAATGAAAATTTTTCTTGACGGCTCGCTATTCATGTACTAACATATCAGTATGTCAGTTAAACTAGTTATGTTGTGGAGGATTTTATGAAAAAAACTGCTTTGATATCCTTAGGCTCGCTTATGCTCTGCGGGCTGATTCTGTCCGGCTGTTCCAAAAAGGCAGCCGATGCGAAGATTCCCGTTACTTTCGCCGGAACTGAGGCTGCGACCACGGGCCAGAGCCGCATGATGCAGTCCGTTGCCGACAAATTGAACGAGACCGGCCGCTTCAACGCAGTCGTTCAGGTTGCGGGCGCGCTTTCAGGCGACACGGACGCCCTTGTCACCCAGGCTAAGCTCGGGATAAGCCTCGTTGTTCCGAGCGATCCCGGACGGCTTGCGAGCCAGTTCAACATTCCGGACATGAACATCCTCATGGCCCCCTATATCCTGACTGATCCTGCCGCGCTTAAGAAGCTCCCCGATACCAAGCTCTTCAAGGAGTGGCAGGCTGAGCTTGAGAAGCAGGGCATCGTCTACATCACCAACATGTACAATGGCTTCCGCTGTTTCTACACGACTACACCTGTTGAACATGTCTCAGACTTGTCAGGACTTCGTATCCGTGGCTTTGGCAATACGATTGGCAATAGCCTTGCCAAGTACCTGGGATTTGCGAACATCGGCATCGCTTGGGGAGAGGGCTTCCCCGGCATCCAGTCCAAGACCCTTGACGGCTGCGAGGTTCAGGTCGCCACAGCCGACGGTTCCCGTATCTACGAGGTTGTCAAGAACCTTGCGATGACCAAACACTATATGCTGCAGTCCGCATTTGTCTGTTCATCAACCTTTTACAACAGCATGTCACCCGATGACCGCGCCCTGTTTACCAAAATCATGCGTGACGCGGCCGCTGAGTACGGAACGATTATCCAGAACGAGGAGGCCGGATACTACGAGAACATGAAGAAGAACGGCGTGAACATCGTCAACGTGGACATCAATGAGTTTAAGAAGGCGATAGATCCGCTGTATGTCAACAATGACCTGGGCTTCTCCGCCGGCCTGAAGGACAGGCTGTTCAAGGAGCTTAGCGAGTAATTTCACCGTGCAGGACAGGCTCCGCTTCCTCTCTGCGGGGGGCGGAGCTTGTTTTTTACTGGAGTTGTATGCTATGAAAAAATTGTATGAGGCATTTTGCAAGGCAGAACTGGCGATATGCGGGGTCGGTTTCATTCTGCTCGTCGTCCTAGTTTTTGCATCGGCGATATTCCGTTTTTTGAGGATATCGATGTCATGGAACATCGACCTTGCTATGTTGCTCCTCGCGTGGACTTCTTTCCTCGGCGCGGACATCGCCTGGCGGAGCGGTCAGCTTATCGGCATTGATTTGGTGACCCGATACTTTCCAAAGAAAGTGCAGAAGGCTGTGATGCTGGCACTTTATGCGATTATTCTCTGCGTTACGGTTGTTATCTGCGTGTTCGGAGTTCGTCTTGCCTGGGCGGAGAGACTGCGCACCTATCAGTCCATGCCCATACCTTATTCGCTTGTCAGCCTAAGCCTCGTCGTCGCGACGTTCTCCATGTCTATCGCGACAGTCGGGAAAATTCGGGACTGCATCAGGCACTTTAATGATGCCGCAGTGCATACGGAGGGAAAATGACACTGCTTCTTATCTGTTTCGTTGCGTTCCTGCTTTTGGGAATGCCCATCGCGTTCGTTATCGGAATTGCGGGTTTCGCATATTTCCTGAGTCAGCCGGTCCTCCCTTTTGAAGCCGCTGTCCAAATGATCGTGCTTCAGAGTCAGTCCTTTGCTTTCCTTGCCGTTCCTTTCTTTATCTTTGCAGGGAACCTGATGAACGTCTCCGGCATCACGGAACAGCTTCTTGGTCTTGCACGCCTTCTGACCCGCAGGATGTACGGAGGTACCGCGCAGATTTCCGTCGTCATGTCCACGATGATGGGAGGTGTCTCTGGCTCCGCCACCGCTGATGCGGCGATGGAAACGAGAATCCTTGCCCCGGAGATGCTCAAGCGCGGCTACACTAAAGGCTACATCTGCTCGGTGAACTGCCTGACCGCCCTCATCACGGCAACAATTCCTCCAAGTCTGGGATTGATAATCTTCGGTTTCGTAGGAGAGGTCTCAATCGGCCGCCTCTTTGCCGCCGGAATTATCCCTGGCATCCTGATGATGCTTTTCCTGATGGGAACAACGACGATTACGAGCCGCATACGTAAATTTGACCCTCCGCAGCCCGATGCACCCCGTCTGACGCTCAGGGAACTGCTCCTGAACCTGAAGGACTCCATCTGGGCTCTGTTCTTCCCGATTATCCTTATCGTGGGAATCCGCTTCGGCCTGTTCACCCCGTCGGAATCCGGCGCGTTTGCGGTTGTTTATGCCCTCTTCGTTGGTAAATTTGTTTACAAAAAGCTCAACTGGAAAAACTTCAAGGAAGCCCTCATTACGACGATTAAGGATAACGGCGCAATTATGCTGATTATTGCGATGTCTGGTCCGTTCAGTTATGCGATTACCTGGGTCAAACTTCCCGCTGTGCTCAGTTCCTTCATTTTCGGTATTACCTCGAACCCGCAGCTTTTGACTCTCATCATGCTCGGCTTCCTCTTCATTACGGGGATGTTCGTAGACAGCAACGTGAACTTTCTCCTGCTTACGCCTATTTTCCTCCCGATGGTGACGAGTGTCGGCATGGATCCCGTTCACTTTGGCGTGCTCATGGCGACCATCGTGACATTGGGCGTGATGACCCCGCCAATCGGATCTGCGCTCTACACTGTCTGCGGAATCATCGACTGTCCGCCGGAGGAGTACACGAAGGAAAGTATTCCATTCCTGCTGGCAATCCTTCTAGAACTCGCAATACTTGTCTTCTGTCCCAAGCTGGTTCTCTTTATCCCGAACATGATTTTCGGTGTAGCAGGATAGCGGTCTGCATGCCCGTGTTCACCCGCTCGTGCACGGGCATTTTTCCGCAGTACGGGCGGACAGTTTTTAGTACTGCACTGACAGTTGAAAACTTCTCTCCGATATGCTATCGTAGAAAGATGAACTGTCCCGATTACAATTCACCACAGGCCTTGAAGAAAATCCTTGACGAGAAGGGCTTCGCGATGCAGAAGAAGTTCGGGCAGAATTTTCTGACGAGCCCGGACGCACGGGAAAAGATAATCGCCCTTTTGGAGCTTGTCCCTGGCGAAGCAGTCTGGGAAGTAGGACCGGGCCTCGGGGCAATGACAAGCGGTTTGCTTGCCGGCGGGGCTGATGTCACCGCCTTCGAGCTGGACAGGGGGTTCATCGACCTGCTCGGAGGCTTTTTCGCAGATGAGCTGAAAAATGGGTCTTTCTGCATCGTCGCCGGAGACGTGCTTAAGAACTGGAAAAAACAGCTTGATTCCTCCGGGAAAAATGAGGGTGAAATCAAACTCTTCGGTAACCTCCCTTATAATATAGCTGCGACTTTCATTGCTGACACTATTACCGCAGGCATATGCTTTTCACGCTGTGTCTTCACCGTTCAGCGTGAGGTTGCCGACAGAATGCGAGCCAAACCAGGCAGCAAGGACAATTCCTCTTTTTCCATATTGTGCCAGTGGCTGTACGACGTGAAGGCCTGCGTTGACCTTGCGCCCGGCTGCTTTTGGCCTCGGCCTAACGTCGCCTCTCAAGCCGTACTATTCACTCCCCGGAAGAAGCCGGTAGATCTGAAGGATTCCAAGACCTTCGTCACTCTCGTGCATACTCTTTTTTCCCAAAGAAGAAAGACTTTGCTGAACAATATAAAACCCCTCCTGCCACAGGGCGTGGGTGCGGACGAGCTGTTTTCCCGGGCAGGTGTTTCCAAAGGTGAGCGGGCGGAGAACCTAAGCGTGGAACAGTTCGCTTCCCTCGCCAATACGCTCTTTTCCTTTCGCTCGTAGTGTGCTAAAATAGGAAACTAAAGAAGGCTTATAGAATGACTGAAAATGATATAAAAGAAAATCTTTCCAAGGTCCTGTCCGACCTTGCTGATGCCGCAAAAGCTTCCGGCCGGAGACCGGAGGATGTCCGTCTCTGTGCTGTCAGCAAGTTCCACCCGCAGGAAGAAATTCTCGCCGCAGCAAGGGCGGGACAGGTTCTCTTCGGTGAGAATCGGGTGCAGGAGGCATATTCTAAGTTTACGGAGTTGGCGGCCATAGGAGGGGATCCCCTTGAACTTCACATAATCGGGACCCTTCAGCTCAATAAAGTCAAGAAGGCCGTAGAGATAGCATCCTGCATCCAGTCCGTTGACCGCGAGGAGGTGCTTGCAGAAATAGAGAAAAGGGCTTCAGCTCTTGGCAAAAGCATAAAAATATTGTTTGAGATGCACACGGGAGAGGAGTCCAAGGCGGGCTATGAGGACGAAGTTGCCCTATATGCATCCTTGGAAAACTGTGCGAAGGGCCTGTACCCGCATGTCATCCCTTCTGGGCTTATGACGATGGCCCCCTTCACGGAAAATGAGGTCTTGGTACGAAAATCGTTCTCCACTCTCCGCCAGCTCCGGGAAAAAATAGGTAGAGATTATCCTTCTCTGCCGGTGACCGAGCTCAGCATGGGGATGAGCGGGGATTATAAGCTTGCCGTCGAAGAGGGAAGCACGATGGTCAGGATAGGGACCGCAATTTTCGGCCCTCGGGTAATGTAGGGAGACGGACATGGCAGAAATAGATGATGTATACCGGAAGTGGGCAGAGG
This sequence comes from uncultured Spirochaetaceae bacterium, assembly GCA_902796985.1. Classification (GTDB taxonomy): domain Bacteria; phylum Spirochaetota; class Spirochaetia; order Treponematales; family Treponemataceae; genus Treponema_D. The sequence goes on along the minus strand of CADBRC010000219.1, from coordinate 2,309 downwards.
GCCTTTCCGAGAAAATAATCGCCAAGATGGAGCATGTTGTCATGCGCAACAAGGGGAAGATTCCGTATGTCGCCAAGAATGGCACGTGGAACGACTGCTCCAAGGAAAGCATCGGCTGGTGGACGAACGGCTTCTGGGGTGGTATAAACTGGCAGCTTTTCCAAGCTACGGGAAACACGATTTTCAAGGAAAGCGCGGACTGGACTGAGGCTCAGATGGATAAGGTCTTCTTGGACTATAAGTCGATGGATCATGACTCAGGCTTCCGCTGGCTTCCTACTTCATATGCCTCATTTGCGCTGACCCGCAGTAAGGCTTCCTACAACCGCCTCCGCCTCGCAGCGGATAATCTTGCCGGAAGGTTTAACTCTACAGGAAATTTCATCCGCGCCTGGAACGAGGATGGCAAGAAGACTCGGGCGGGATACGCGATAATCGACTGTCTGATGAACCTTCCACTCCTCTACTGGGCGGCGAGAGCAACCGGGGATTACCGTTACTATGTGATTGCGACAAAGCATGTTGATACTGTACTCTCTCATTTTATCCGCGAGGACGGGTCTGCCGTCCACATCGCGGAATTTGACCCTAAAAGTGGTGAATTCCTCAGGACTTATGGAGGGCAGGGGATGCAGGAAGGTTCCAGCTGGACGCGCGGCCAGGCCTGGGCGCTGTACGGTCTAACCCTTTCCTATCTGCATACAAAGGAGGACTTTTACTTGGAGGGGGCGCAGCATGTAGCGACCTACTTCCTGTCTAAGATACCGGATTCCTTCCTTATCCCGGTGGACTTCTGTCAGCCGGAAGAGTGCACGTGGGAGGACTCCTCGGCGGCGGCAATAGCGGCATGTGGCCTCATTGAACTGAGCAAACTGAATGTACAGTATGCAGAGGCATTTTTCTTTGCAGCAACCAAGATGTTGGAAGCCCTTGTAAAAAACCGGCTCTGCTTGGACAAGGACAAGGACGAGCTTCTGGAGCACTGCACTGCCGCCTACCATGACAAAGAACATGACTTCCCGATTGTCTACGGGGATTACTTCTTTATTGAGGCCCTGTGGAAGCTGACTGGCAAGGAAGTTAAAATCTGGGGCTTGGAAAGTGGCATTAAAAAATAGTCTGTATGTCATAGCTGTATTCCTTTTTCTCATGACAAATTCCTGCCGGGTCTTCGCTGAGGAAAACGAGCTCGCTCCGGTGGATACATCCCCTGTCACCGAGAACGACAAGGAGGCCCTGCCATATGGTAAGGACGAGTTTCCTCAATGGGCCAAGGACATGAGGCGGGGGGAAATAATAAGTCTTGGTTCCATTCCTTTCGTCGGTCTCTGGGTTGCCGGGGGGTACGGAGGCTACAAGTATTTTTCAGGCAAGACAGACAGATTTCCAAATCCTTTCAGCCCCAAGGATGCCTTCGAGAAGGAGGAAATCTGGACGATGGTAGGCGTGACTGCCGGAGTCAGCTTGGGAATAGGTCTAACAGATTTCTTTGTCAACTTGGCAAGGCGCAAGAAAGCTGAACGCGAGCGTCTCCTGCAGGAAGCTAAGGATAGGGAAGGCATAACACCCCTGACTCCCGAGGAAGCGGGGCTGCTTTTGCGAGAGAACAGCCGTCGGAAAGAGGCGGAAGAAACGGAAGACTAGCGATGCCGAGCTTTTCCATACACGTTCCTGATGACTACAGCGGGACAGGGCGGCTGGACAGCTATGTCGCATCTCAGCCGGGCGGGATGAACCGCAGTCATCTTAAGAGCGGTTTGCTCCAGATTCTTGTCAACGGCAAGGCCCGGAAACCTTCTTATAAGATACGGCCGGGCGATGAGATTCATATTGACTGGGAGGACACGATCCCCGACGATATCGAGCCCGAGGACATCCCTCTCTCCATCATCTACGAAGACTCCCGCGTCTGTGTCATAGACAAAGAGCAGGGAATGGTGACGCACCCGGCAGCTGGGAACTGGAACGGAACGTTAGTCAACGCCCTTTTGTATCATCTGGGGCGTAAGAAAATCGAGCAAAAAAAAGAGGCCCCCGAATTCGAGCTTCTTCTTGCCCGTCGTCCGGGGATCGTCCACCGCTTGGACAAGGACACTTCCGGGGTCATCATAACCGCGAAGGATTCCGCATGCCAGGAATGGCTTGCGGCCCAGTTCAGAGATCACCGCAGGATGGTCAAAGAATACATCGCTATCTGCCAGGGCAGGCCTCCTGCATCGCATGGAGTCATCAGGACTTGGATTATCCGGGACCCCAGAAACCGTAAACGATTCAAGGCTGTAGAAGAGAGTGGAGAGGGCAAATATGCC
>CADBRC010000218.1 GCA_902796985.1 uncultured Spirochaetaceae bacterium | reverse complement strand
GGGGTCCAGATTGGCAAGCGGCTCGTCGAACAGGAAAATCTCCACGTCATCGACGAGGATTCCCGCGAGCGAGACGCGCTGCTTCTGTCCCCCGCTCAGGGCACCGGGAACAGAGCCGAGCAGCTGCTCCACGCTGACCGTACGGGCGGCCTCCAGGACCTTCCGCTTCATCTCCTTCTGGGGTATCTGGTCATTCTCCAGCGCGAAGGCGATGTCCTCCGCGACGGTCAGGCCGATGAACTGCCCGTCGGTATCCTGCAGGACGGTTCCGACCTGCTTGGACATGTTGAAGATGCCCTCCACTGCCGGGTTCAGGCCGTTCACGCTGAGCGAGCCTTCGATCTTGCCCGGGAAGGTAGAGGGTATGAGGGCGTTTATGCACTTGGCTATCGTAGATTTACCGGAGCCGGATGCCCCGACAATGAGAACCTTTTCGCCCTTATTTATTGAAAAGCTGATGTTCTTGAGCGTCGGCCCCGCCTGTGTCCGGTAGGTATAACTGAAATCCTTGAATTCGATGATCGGGGCCGAAGACATAATGCGTTACTCTTCCTTCAGCGAGCCGGACTTGGTCTTGACCTTGGAATAACCGAACGCGAGCAGGGTTCCGAGGATGGCGACGATAATCAGGTTGGTGACGGCGGCCACGACACCCTGCGCAAACACCTTATTGGCAGGCTCCTTGTAGATGAGGATGTCCAGCACCGGGGCACAGGCAATCCATGCAAGGGCGTTGCCGATAACCTGCACGACGTTGAAGAGGGCTATCTGCTTGCCGCCGAAGCCGCCGTTCTCAATGGCATATTTCTTCGCGAACAGGCCGACCAGAAGGCCGAACACCGCATCAGGGAATACCCATGACCACCACACGCTCCCGTAAAAAAGCGCGTCTCCCAGAGCATGACCGATGAGGCCGATCGCAAACCCGGCGACCGGACCGAAGACCGCCGCGAAGAACGCGAGGACGGCAGCACGGACCTGCAAGGCCGTATTGGGGACAAAGCCCACCGGAATCTGGACCGTCGTCAGCGCGACGAAGATAGCCGCCCCGATTCCTATCGCGACGACCTGACGGATGACTGATTTGCTGCTTTTGCTAGCCATAAAAACTCTCTCCTTTGGTTGTAAGATGCCGGAAGTATAGCTCAATATTCCTATTAGGTCAATAGGTATTAAAGCCGGGGCAGGCAGCAACGGCTGGCACGCGGCGGGGCTAGCAGGCAGCAGCGGCTGGCTGCAGCAGCCCACACGGTCGTTCAGGCAGCCCTCGAACCTGCCACAGCCCCTTCCCCGCCGGTTTCCCCACAAAAAAGCCCCCGTCCGCAGCGCGGGCAGGGGCCTTCTGTCATACGGTACGGAGACCGACGGGGTACCCGTCGCTCCGCTGAGCCGCTTACGGCTTTACGACGACCTCGGCGAGGTGAGGCAGCTTCTTGAGGTCCTTCTTGAGTCCCTCCTCGCGTGCCTTGTTGACGTAGGCCGGATCCTGGAAGCTGTAGGTGAAGTTCGTGTGGACATCGTAGGTCCCCTTCATCAGGGCGTACGCGTCCTCGGTCATGACCAGCTCCTCGTCGGTCGGGATGACGAACACCTTCACCTGGCTGTCCGGGGCGGAAATGCAGGTCTCCGCGTTGCCCGTGAAGCTGTACTCGTTCTTCTGCAGGTCGATCTTGATCCCCATGTGCTCAAGCCCGCGCAGGGTTCCGGCCCTCGTGATCGGGGAGCGCTCGCCCACACCCGCGGTGAAGACGATCGCGTCCACGCGGCCAAGCTCGGCCATGAAGGCGCCGACGTACTTCTTGAGCCGGGCGCAGTACATGTCGATCGCCAGCAGGGCCTGCTTGTCGCCCTTGCTCGCGGCCTCCTCAACGTCGCGGTCATCGGAGAAGCGGCCGCCGGTGATTCCGAGCAGTCCGCATTTCTTGTTCAGGGTCTTGTCCATCTCCTCCGCGCTCATGCCGGTCTTGCGCATGATGTAGAAGGGGAGCGCGGGATCCAGGTCGCCGCAGCGGGTTCCCATGACGAGGCCCTCAAGCGGGGTGATTCCCATGGAGGTGTCATAGCACTTGCCGTCTTTCACCGCACAGACAGACGCACCGTTGCCGACGTGGCAGATGATGACGTTGGTCTCGGACGGCTTCTTGTGCAGCAGGACGGATGCGCGCTTGGCGGTGTACAGGAAGGAAGTTCCGTGGAAGCCGTAGCGGCGGGCGGAATACTTGGTGTACCACTCCTGCGGGATGGCGTACATGAAGTTGTGCTCCGGCATGGTCTGGTGCCATGCGGTGTCCATGATGGCGCACTGGGGAACGCCGGGCATGACCTTCTGGGCAGCCTCAATTCCCATGATATTGGCGGGATTGTGGAGCGGGCCAAGATCCTGCACCGAACGGAAAGTCTCGAGGACTTCCGGCGTGATGACGACGGACTTGGTGAACTTGTCGCCGCCGTGCAGGACGCGGTGTCCCACGGACTTGATGACGGACATATCGGCGATGACGCCAATCTTGGGGTCGGTAATCGTCTTGAGGATAAGCTCGATGGCCTCCTTGTGCGTCGGGCAGGGACTCTTGATCTCAGTCTTGTCACCGTTCGCCTTGTGGGTGATTCCGGAACCTTCCGCGCCGATGCGCTCTACCACGCCAGAGGCGAGGACGGACTTGTTGTCCCAGTCATAAACCTGGTACTTTGCGGACGAAGAGCCGCAGTTCAAAGTAAGTATAACCATTGCCATAGGCCATATTATAGAAGAAAAAATCATAACAGGCAAGCTTGAATTTGCAAAAAATGCAGATCACGGACAGAAGTATAAGATAGAAAAATCCTATGGAGGATATCATGAAAAGACAAATGCTTTTCTTCCGCGCGCTCGGCGCCGCCTTCGTTCTGGTGGCCGAGCTGTTTTTCCTGGCCGTCGGTCCCGTCTCCTGCAGCATGGGCGGAGAGGACGGCCCCGATGCCCCCGGCGGCTACGGCAGTCCGGGCAGCCCCAAAAGTTCCGGCGGCCCCGGGATTCGGATCCAGAGCGCAGCTCCGCCCGTTCTGGAGTCGTTCACCGTCGATTCGGCGGAACGGATGCTCGTCAGCTTCGACAAGGAGGTCTCCGTCACGGACGCGACGCTCTCCCTGTCAGGCGGAGGGGACGAAACCATACCCGTCACCTGCGAGGACGGCGGAGACGGCAAATCCGTCAGCCTTGTGTTCGACAGGGCGACCGAAATAGGGCAGGCCTACGACATGAGGGCCACGGCGAGCGACGCGGACGGCAACAGCCTGAGCTTCTGCATAAGCTTCGACGGATTCAATGACAGGATGCCGGATTTGCTGCTGTATGAGGTGCGGAACGCCTACTCGTCCAAGACGGACAGGTACGAGTTCGTCAAGCTCTACTGCTCCAAAGGCGGGAACCTGAGCGGGCTGGAGCTTCTGAGCGCAGGCGACGGGGAATCCAAGGCGTTCGCCTTCCCCCCGATAGAAGTCCAGGAGGGCGAATATGTGACCGTCCACCTGCGCAAGATGAAGGACGAGGCCGGAAACTGGAAGCAGACGGGAATGACCGACGAGGATTCCGGCGACATAACGGCCTCCACGGCGGCGGATTCCTCAGACATGGCATGGGACTTCTGGCAGGACAACCAGAAAAGCCGGCTCTCCCCTTCGGACATCATCGTCCTCAGGCGGAGGGCGGACGGAAAGCCGCTGGACGCGCTTCTTTTCCGCGACCCCAAGAAGGAGGCGGACAGCTGGGACGGAAAGTACGCCGCCCTCTGCCGCACTGTTGCCGAAAGCGGCCTCTGGCTGGATGCGGCGGGGCAGCCCTCCGCCGACATCGCCAGCGCATTCGTCGCGACCGGAATCACAAACTCCGCGGTCACCAAGACGATGCGGAGGCGGAGCCTGGAATACCGGCCTTCCGCCGCATCCGACTGGGAGGTTGTCCAGCGCAAATGAAAGACGGGCGGGGACTGGATTTAACCTGGTTTTACTGCTTCCCCTCGTCCTCCTTCAGGTAGAACTTCTTGGCAACCGTGACCGACTCGTCGTAGCAGGTGAAAATCTCATTCACCTTGCCTGAGTCCAGCTTGGGCGTAATCAGGCTGACGAGGGGAACGACGACGAGGCCGCCGAGCATCGCCCACGCGCCGCAGTTGATCGGCGAGGCGAACTTGAGGAAGAGGTTCAGCACGGTGATTCCCACGCCGTAGACGAACCCGGCCCAGACGGCGGCCTTGGTCACGCCCTTCCAGAAAAGCCCGTAGAGGAAGGGGGCCAGGAAGGCTCCGGCGAGCGCGCCCCACGAGATGCCCATCAGCTGGGCGATGAAAGTCGGGGGGTTGAACGCGAGTATGACGGAGACTGCGATGAAAAAGAGGACGAGCGCACGCATCAAGTGCAGGGTCTGCTTCTCGCCGAGCTTCTTGCACACGGAGTCCTTCAGGAAGTCCAGGGTCAGCGTGGAGCTGGAGGTGAGGACGAGCGAGGACAAGGTGGACATGGAGGCGGACAGGACGAGGACGACGACGACTCCCAGGAGGATGTCCGGCAGGGTGGAGAGCATGGACGGTATGATTCCGTCAAACAATATCCTGCCGCCCTCCCCGTGGATCGCCGGGCTGTCGAACAGGCGGCCGAAGCCTCCGAGGAAGTAGCAGCCGCCCGCGATGATTATCGCGAAGAAGGTGGAGACCACGGTACCGGTCTTGACCGCCTTCTCGCTCTTTATCGCGTAGAACTTCTGCACCATCTGCGGCAGCCCCCAGGTTCCGAGCGAGGTCAGGATGATGACCCCGACGAGGTTGACCGGATCGGGGCCAAAGAAGGAGGTGAACGCCCCGCTCATGCCGCGCAGGGCGGGCGTGGTGCTCGCCGGGTCGGCGGGAATCTCCGAGAGCTTGGACAAGGCGGACAGGAAGCCCCCCTGCCCTTTGAGCACCGCCGCGATGACGCAGCAGATACCCACCAGCATGATGATTCCCTGTATGAAGTCGTTGATGACCGTCGCCATGTAGCCGCCGAGTATGACGTAGAAGGCGGTCAGGACGGCCATGCCCAGGACGCACCACTTGTAGTCTATGCTGAACGCCATGCCGAACAGTTTGGAAAGCCCCGTGTAGACGGAGGCCGTGTAGGGAATGAGGAAGACAAAGACGATCGCCGACGCAGCCAGCTTGAGGGCGCGGCTGTCATAGCGCTTGCCGAAGTAGTCGGGCATGGTTTTCGCGTCCAGGTGATGGGTCATGACGCGGGTGCGCCTGCCCATCAGGACCCAGGCAAGCAGGCTGCCGATGACGGCGTTGCCGATTCCAATCCAAGTCGTGGAGATGCCGTATTTCCAGCCGAACTGCCCCGCGTAGCCGACAAAGACGACGGCGGAAAAGTATGATGTGCCGTAGGCGAAAGCGGAAAGCCAGGGACCGACGGAGCGTCCCCCGAGGACAAAGCCGTCAACGTCGGCGCTCTTCTTGCGCGAGTAAACGCCGACCGCGACCATCATCGCGAAGAAGGCGATGAGAAGAATGATGCGAACTAACATAGTCCGTATATTATAGAAGATAACGCCCTCCGTAATCAACGGGGGCCTGCCGAACGGGCGGTTAGCTTTCCGCCTGCGTCACTGATACGGCACGTGCCGTCACCACTGCGTCATATATAACGCAGCGGCACATCAAAACTGTTCCCGTATGGGGCTGCCCTTATGCCAGCACTGGCTCCGGGGCGGAGGCGGCGAGTGCCTGAATGTCCTCGACGGACAGGCCGGTTATCTGGG
>CADBRC010000217.1 GCA_902796985.1 uncultured Spirochaetaceae bacterium | reverse complement strand
GAGCTTGCAAGCCGCGAAAAGCTCCTTGCCATCAAGGGCTTTCTGGAATCGCACGGCGTGGAAGTGGCGGGCGGCTTTACGACGACGTCGGGACCCGGCCCCATCCCCGGCAAGGAGTACAAGTCCCAGCGGCTCTTTGACACCTACTGCTACACGGACAAGGACTTCCGGGCGCAGATTCAGAAGAACATCGAGTTCACGGCAAGCATCTTCGATGAAATTATTCTGGACGACTACTACTTCACCAACTGCACCTGCGAGGACTGCATCAAGGCGAAGGGAAGCCGCTCCTGGCAGGACTACCGGCTTGACATGATGAAGGACGTGAGCCGGAACGTCATCGTCGGCCCTGCGAAGAAAGTAAACCCCAACTGCAAGGTCGTCATAAAATACCCCAACTGGATGGAAAGCTATGCGGAGGCGGGCTACAATCCCGGCGAGCAGAAGGACATCTTCGACGGCGTGTACACCGGCACCGAGACCCGCAACACGATGGATCAGGACCAGACCCTGCCCCGCTACCTGTCCTACTCGCTCGTCCGCTGGATGGAAAACCTCGCCCCCGGAAGAAACGGCGGCGGCTGGTTCGACGCATTCCAGTGCTACCCCATGGAGGCATACCTCGAGCAGGCCTACCTGACGGCATTCGCCCGTGCGCGTGAGATGATGATATTCTGCTGGCCGCTCGTGTACGACCACTACTTCGTGCCGACGCTCGGCTTCCAGATGAAGAAGATCGACGCGCTGATGAGCCAGGTAGGCGGCTGCACCGGCCTTGCCGAATACCACCCCGTGAACGCCCAGGGCGAGGACCACCTTGCCGACTATCTGGGACTGCAGGGAATTCCCTTCGAGCCGACCCCCTTCTTCCCCGAGAAGGCAAAGGCCGTCTTCCTCACCACTGCCTCATGTGCGGACAAGGACGTGATGGGCAAGCTGGAAAAATACGTCCGCGAGGGAGGACATGCCATCGTCACGAGCGGCTTCGTCAAGCAGATGTTGGGTGGCGGCGCGGCCCAAAGCGGCGGCAGTGCGGACACTGCGTCCGTCATGACGATCGAGCAGATGACCTCGCTCCGCTGGCGGGACCGGCATCTCACGCCTACCCACTACCAGTACTACACCCCGGACAGCTGGGAAGGCTATAAGGTTCCGGCGCAGAAGGCGATCACCTTCTCCCTGCTGGAGCACCGCAACAACACCAGCTGGATGCTGTTGAAAGGACAGACCGCCGGGAAGAACCTTCCCATCCTGATCCGTGACTGCTACGGATTGGGGCAGATGGTGACGCTCGTCGTTCCCGACGACTTCGGCGACATACAGGAGCTTCCGCGCGAAATCCTGAACGAAATCCGCAGGGAGTTCTGCCGGACGCTGGGGGTCCGCCTGGAGTGCGGTAAGAATGTCGGACTCTTCCTCTATGACAACGACAGCTTCGTCACCTACGCCTACGACTACCAGAACGAAGGCCCGCAGCCCTGCTACGTCCACGTGCGCGGCGAGGCGAAGCGGCTGGTCCGGCTGAACGGACGGCGCGGTCTGGAGTGCGTGGAGCCTTATGTCCGGACGCATGAAAGCCGGAAGGAAGAAGGCGGACAGGACAGCGAGGTCGAGAGCGTGTTCAGGATCGAGACCAAGCCCGACCTCTTCGACTTCTGGAAGATAGAGCGGTAACGGTGCATTCGAGGCCCGCCGATGCTTGAGGATTTCCTTGACGCCCTGCAGAATTTCAGGCGCAACAGAACGCGCACCTTCCTCTCCCTGCTGGGCATCATCATCGGCGTGGCCTCGGTCATCGTCATCATGAGCATGGGTCAGTCGTCCAGGCAGAAGATAAAGGACACCTTCGGCTCGTCGGGCCTGGACATGGTGAGCCTGTCCGGAGGTTTCTTCCGAAGGAGCCGGGCGGCAGTCACGATAAGTTTCGACGAGTCGTTCAGGGAAAAGCTTTTTGCGAGCGTCGGCGGCATAAAGAAGATATGGTACAAGAACAACCTTTCCGCCACGATTTCATACGGAGATACGAGCACTAATTCTTCGTGCGCGGCGGTTGAGACGGACTATATGAAGGCATGCGGCATACAGCTGGAACGCGGGAAGTTTTTTGACGTGACTGACGACGTTATGGGAACCCAGCGGATAATCCTCGGCAGCAGCATAGCCTCCACCCTCTTTCCCAACGGGGACGCAGTCGGAAAGCAGGTCATGCTTGTCGCAAGCAACGCACCGTTCAGCTTCACGGTAGTGGGGGTATTGAAGGAACAGTCATCGGGCATGGAGAACACAAGCAACGGCTGCTACATACCCCGGGGCTTCTACTCCCGGAAGATTGCCCCGAACCCGGCCGCCGACACCGTGATGGTACAGGCGGAAAGCGAGGCGCTTGCAGTCACCCTGCGCGACAGGCTGGAGGCCTACTGCAACACCCTCACGGGAACGGAAGGCTCTGTGTCTGCCACCTCCATGCAGAGCATGATAGAGCAGATGGGCTCCATCACGAGCGTGCTGAGCCTCCTGCTCGCCATCGTCGCGGGCATCTCGCTCCTGGTCGGCGGCATCGGCATCATGAACATCATGATCGTCACCGTCACGGAACGCAAGCAGGAGATAGGAATCCGCAAGGCGCTCGGCGCAAGCCCCGCCCTCATCCGCCGCCAGTTCCTCGTCGAGTCCGCGAGCATCACGCTGATGGGCGGCCTTCTGGGAATCCTGCTGGGCATCGTGATAAGCAT
>CADBRC010000216.1 GCA_902796985.1 uncultured Spirochaetaceae bacterium | reverse complement strand
CGCTTAATGAAACGACATTCTCCAAATACTACCTCTGCCGCAAGCTGAACATGAGCGGGCAGAAAATCGCATAGGATACATTTAAGGAAGAAAACATGAGCACGTTCAAGGACATATTCAAGAAATCCTTTTTTCATTTTTTCTCCCGCTACGACAACTCCCCGGAGAACATCATCGTCGCCTTCGTCATCGCGGCGGTCTTCTCCCTCTACATCTTCTTCGCCTACCGGCTTTTGACACGGAAGACATTCTACTCCAAGAGCTTCAACATAGCGCTCGCCGCGCTCACGCTCATAACGACCTCGGTCATCCTTGCCATACAGTCCAACATCGTCATCTCGCTCGGTATGGTCGGCGCGCTCTCAATCGTCCGCTTCCGTACGGCGATAAAGGAACCGATGGATCTGGTCTTCCTTTTCTGGTCCATCGCAACCGGAATTATCTGCGGGGCGGGCCTCGCGGAGATTGCCGCCGTTCTCGCCTTTATCCTGACGCTTCTGCTCTTCGTGCTGGACAGGATTCCCGTCGGGCGTGCGCCCAAAATCCTTCTCGTATCTGCTACGGGCTATGACGCAGAGGGGGCCGTCATCGATGCCGTCAAGAAGTACTGCCGCCACTACACGGTCAAGTCCCGCACCCTTTCCGGCGGGCAGACGGATCTCGTCGTCGAAGTCAGGACGGCGAGCGAGGAGCAGCTTGCCGGAAATGTCGCCGCCCTGCAGGGTGTGCTTTCATCCAGTCTCCTCAGCCACGACGGGGAAGTGACCTACTGATTCGCCAGCTCCCTGAACGCATCGTAACGGGCAAGGGCGAGGAGTTCCTTGTCCCGCACCAGGTCGGCCAGGCCGAGTGACAGGTAGCCGGACTGCTCCGTACCGAGTATCTCGCCGGGACCGCGGAGCTTGAGGTCCGCTTCCGCAAGCTTAAATCCGTCCCTACTCTCGTGCAGGGCTTTCATCCGCTGCTTGCCGTCCTCGGTGATGTCCCTGCCGTATATGAGGAAGCAGAAGGACTGCGCGTCCCCCCGTCCCACGCGGCCCCGCAGCTGGTGCAGCTCAGACAGGCCGAACCTGTCCGCGTGTTCTATGACGATGCAGGTTGCGTTTGGCACGTCCACGCCGACTTCGACGACGGTCGTTGCAACGAGCAGGCGGATTGTGCCCTCGCGGAAGTCCGACAGAATCTGGTGCTGCTCCTCTTCATCCACTTTGCCGTGTATCATGGCGCACTTGCAGCGGGGGTAGACCTCTTTGGACAGGAACTCGAACATCATCTCCGCGCTCTTCAGGCTGTCACCGCTCTCGTCGTCACCAGCCTCTCCCTCGCTGATGCGGGGGTAGACGAAGTATGCCTGATGCCCCGCTTCCAGCTCCCTGCGGACGGCCTCGTAGACGTTGCTCTCATGTCCCATGACGGTCAGGTAGGTCCTGACGGGCTTGCGTCCCGACGGCATGGACTTTATCGTACTCACGTCGACGTCCCCGAAAGCCATGAGGGCGAGGGTCTGGGGGATCGGGGTCGCGCTCATCATCAGGAGGTCGGGGGAGTGGGACAGGGCCTGCTCACCCTCGCCGCTGCTGACCCGCCCCTTGGCGACGATGGAATCCCGCTGCGCCACACCGAAGCGGTGCTGCTCGTCTATGACGGCGAGGCAGAGCTTCTTGTACACGACGTCGCGGGCGAAGAGGGCGTGCGTTCCGATGACGATGTCTATTTCTCCGGCTGCAAGGCTCTTCAAAAGGAGCTTGCGCCCCGCGTTCTTGACGTTGCCGGTCAGGAATGCGACGCGGATGCCGAGCGGCTCCAGAAGGCGGGCGGCGTTCTCCGCGTGCTGGCTTGCAAGGAGCTCCGTCGGTGCCATGAGGGCACACTGGCCGCCGTAATCCACGGTCCTCAGGCAGACAAAGAAGGAGACCAAGGTCTTGCCGCTTCCCACGTCGCCCTGCAGGAGCCGCTGCATGGAGAAGGGCTGCCGGGAAAGCTTTTCAGGGGCGTTCAGCATCGTGTTCAGTTCCGTCTCGCTCCTGTCTATGTCCCGGCCCATCTCGCTTATGACCGCCATCTGGTCGGCAGTCAGGGCAAAGGGCAGGCGGGCGAGCAGGTCCTTCTGCCGGGGGGAGAGGCTCTTCTGGAATTCCTCGCGCAGCTTGTCGATCGTCGTGAATGCGGAGGCTGCGCTCGGCATGCCGGACGGATCCAGGTCGTTTTTTTCCGTCCGGCCGGGTTTCTCCACGGACGGATCCAGGTCGGCCCGTGCCACCCCCCGCGCAGGCTGCCCTGCGTCCATGGGAGACGGTCCTCCCGCGGTCCCCAGGGCCGCCTCCCCTCCGCCTCCCGGCGACGGCCCGACGGACAGCCCGACGGACGGAAGCTCCCCCCGGTGCGCCAGTGCCCGGCGGGCCATCTTGTACTCAAAGGCGTAGAGCTCCCCGTAGATTATCGTCCGCCGCGCTTCCTCCGCGTCCGCGAGGCTTTTCGGCCGGTGGATTTTCTCAATCGCTTCCGGCAGGTGGAGCAGGCCCCGCTCCTGTATGACCGAGGGGGGGAGCTCGTCGTCTACGGCCTTGCCGAACTGCCTGAGGGCAACCGAGACGGCCTTGCGGACAAGCTTGTTTGAAAGCCCTTCGGTCAGGGGGTAAATCGGGATGACCTCGCTGTCTTCCATGGGGACGTTCTCCCACTCGGAAAGCTCGCCCTCGTATGCGAGGCGGACGGCCTCGAAGGCCGATGACTGGAGTTCCCCGTACTTGTACTGGCACTGGGCGACGAGCGAGATGATGCAGCCCTCAGGCAGCGACCGTTCTAAAAACGGGCGGTTGAAGGCGACGAGCTGAAGCTCCCCCGTCCCGTCCGTAACGCAGAGCTTGAGCGTCCTGGTCTTGCCGTAACCGAAGAATGAATGGGCAAGCACCTTGCAGACTGTATGGATTTTGGGCTGTTTGTCCCAGTCCCGGATGGGGACCCGCCGCGTCCTGTCCTCGTAATCGCGGGGGTAGTTGGAAAGCAGGTCCCCTGCCGTGAAGATTCCCTGCCGGGCGAAGAGGCTTGCGGTCTTGGGCCCGACCCCGGGGAGTTTTTCTACGGGGCTTCCCATCTCGGAAAGCCTCATGCTTCCTCTTCCGGGCTGTAATGGATGACCTTGGTCCCGTCGTTCTCAAATTTAAAGGGCACGTAGAGAAGGCCTTTCATCGCCTCCCGGACGGAGGCCTGTTTGTCCTCGGGCACATAGAAGAGGAGGAAGCCGCCGCCGCCCGCCCCCAGAAGTTTGCCGCCGAGTGCACCCGCGTCAAGGGCCTTCTGGTACTGGCCGTCTATGGTGTCCGTGGAAATGCCGCCGGAAATTCCCCGTTTGAGCTTCCAGGTGTAGTCGAGCAGGCGGCCGAATTCGTCCAGACTCCTGTCCCTGTTGACGAGCACCTGCTCAGCCTCGTCCACCAGGCGGTACATCTCCTTAAGCTGGACGGTCTTGTCCTTCATGGAAACTTCCGTTCCTTTCTGGATGTCGGAGGAGAAGCGGGAAAAACCGGTAAAAAAGAGCATGAGCGAGCGGTTGAGCTGTTTCTTGCGCTCGGGGGAGATGATGACGGGATTGACGGAATAGCCGTCCCTCGAAAAGTTTATGCGGTTCAGGCCGCCGAATGCCGCCGCTATCTGGTCCTGCACGCCCCCGGACTCGGCGCAGAGGGTCCGCTCCAAGTAAATGGCATCGTCGGCGAGCTTGCGCTTGTCCGCATACTGCCCCTTGAGCGCGTAGAAAGCCTCCAGCATTCCGACGGCAAAGGAGGAACTTGTCCCCAGTCCGCTCCGGGCAGGCAGGTCGCTCTCGTAGGTCAGGCGGATGTCGTCCATCCCCAGCCACTGCATCGCATTCCGTATGGCGGGGTGCTTTATGTCCGCCACGGAACTGACTTTCTCTTCTTTGGAATAGGTCAAGTGGGTCTTATAGTCGAAGAAGGGAGGCAGGTGCCGGACAGTGACATAGCAGTACTTGTCAAAGCTCGTCGATATGACAGCCCCGCCGTGCTCTTTATAATAGGAAGGAAAGTCCGTCCCTCCGCCGAAGAAGGACATCCTGAAGGGTGTCTGGGTGATAATCATTGCAAGATTATATACTAAATCCGCTTTTTGTGCTATATTCTTCCCACGCCGCCTATGGGAAACGCTTTTTACACCGTGCTTATATATCCGCTCGTGCAGGTAATCGAATTCGTCTTCGGCTTCTGCTATAGGATTTTTGATAATGTAACAGTCTCCATAATCGGGGTGAGCCTCGCCGTCAGCCTGCTCACCCTCCCCCTCTACATCGTCGCCGAGCACTGGCAGCGGGTGGAACGGGAGACCCAGAAGAAGCTGGAACCCAAGGTCAAACGGATACGGGAGATGTTCAGCGGAAACGAACGCTACATGATCCTGTCCACCTACTACCGGCAGAGCCACTACCATCCGATCATGGCGCTCCGCTCCTCCTTCGGCCTCCTGATTCAGGTGCCTTTCTTTACGGCGGCATACAGCTGCCTGTCGTCGATGGAGCTGCTGCACGGCATGCCGATGTACATCCTGCACGACCGGGGCGACTTCATCCGGGACATGGGTTCGCCGGACGGGCTCCTCCACATTGCGGGTTTGACAATCAACGTCTTTCCCCTGATAATGACGCTCGTCAACATCATTTCCGGCACGATTTATACGAAAGGGCTGAAGCTCCGCGAGAAGCTGCAGGTCTACGGCCTTGCCCTCGTCTTCGTCGCAATCCTCTATGACAGCCCCTGCGGCCTCGTCCTCTACTGGACATGCAACAACATCTTCTCGCTTATAAAAAACATTTTCTATAAGCTGAAGCACCCTGTCAGGACGCTCTACGCCATCGCATGCCTTGCGGTGACGG
>CADBRC010000215.1 GCA_902796985.1 uncultured Spirochaetaceae bacterium | reverse complement strand
CACTGGCATTGACAAAGCTCCATAACAAAATTTATTACCCGAAACGCCCCTTTTGCATTACAATGACCGTATGTTCAGCCGAGCCATCCGCCCAGGGGCCGTCAGGCGGGTCTTAGCATCTGTTTTCCTCATTGCAGCAGGAGGCTTGCTCTCCGCACAGACGCAGACCGCAGACCTGCTGGAGGGCTACCTGAACGAGAGCCTCACCGTCAAGAAGCTGACGCTCTCACTCAAAGACCGGATGCTGTCCCGGAAGTCTGCGGGCATCTCCAACGGCATCGCCGTCCAGCTGTCATCAGGTTCGGTCGTCATAAACACGGCGGGCGACGGGTCGGTCAGTCTGCGGCCGTCCGCGAGCATCGGATACCCTGCGGCGAGGAACGCCAAGCTCGGGGTCTCGTCCAACCTGTCATTCGCGGACGGCAAGAACAAGAATTCCTCCACATCCCTGTCGCTCAGCGTGGACCTCTACTCCGGGGTCATGGAGGAGCGGAAGCTCTCCCTGCTCAAGGCGGACCGGTCGCTGCTGGAGGCGCAGCGGGCACTGGCGGATGGACTCGTCAAGCAGGAGCAGGCATTCTACACGGAGCTGAAAAGCATATTCGACTCCGCCGCCAAGCTGGCGAGCGCGGAGAACTCACTCTGGGACGACAAGCTGAGCTTCCAGGAGATCAAGGTCAAGGGCTACGCGGCGACCTCGCTCAAGTACCGGCAGGCGGACAACAAGGTCAGGACCGACGAGCACAACGTGACCAACTACAGGCGCGATCTGGAAAAGAACATCAAAGTATTCGCCCGGAAATGCGGAACGGAATACACGGGATCAGACCCGATGGACTGGCTGCCCGGCGACATCCCCAAGGTGGAGGGGCTGGACATCGGCACCTTTCGCGAAGCAGACTACTCCGCGGTAGAGAAAGCCGTCTGGACAAACAAGATAAACTCCCTCGCCCGCAAGGCTGACAAGACCTTCTCGCTTGCGGCGAACGGGGGCTACACATTCGGCAACACAAATGCAGGCGGCAGCGGAACCGTGGACGGCGGGCTGGACTTCAACATGGCGGGAGGCGCGCTTTCCGCCGGAGCGGGCATCAGCGTCCCAGTGACGGGCGATGACCACTCCCCGGTATATACGATGAACCTCTCGCTCAACCCGAGCAAGTTCCTGACCGACAGGATTTCCCGCGAACAATACGGCATCGCAGAGGAGCAGGAGATGCTTGACATACAGGGCGCACGGGACGAATGGGAGTCCAAGGTCGTGGAGAAGAAGGAGAGCCTTGAGAACCTGCTTTGGAGCAAGAAAGGCAACGAGGAGTCATACGAGCTGTACAAGTCGCTTGAGGCTGATACCCTCAAATGGTACAAGGCAGGAATCGTCACCGAGAGCGAGTACCGGTCCGCGCAGACCAGCAGGAAGAACTACGAGATCCAGATGACAATCAACGATTTGGAGATGCTGATTTACAACAGCGAAGTCAAGCTGCTCTTTGTGCGCGACGGAGAACTTGCACTTCTGGAGGGCATAAAGTGAAGGGCAGGATACGGGCCGTCATCATTGTGTTTCTCATTCTTGCCGTCATCGGGGCTGGACTTTTCTTCGCACGGAAGTTCCTCGGCTCCTCCAGGACGGATAACGTGACCTATACCGTCAGGGAGGAGACCTACGAGAACGTCATCGACATAAGCGGGACCGTACAGGCGGCCCAGTCCCAGACATTGCAGGCACTCTCCGACGGAACAGTCATCGCCGTAAACGTGAAGCAGGGCGACGAGGTGAAAAAGGGCGACGTGATATTGCAGCTGGACGACACGACCCAGCGGTATAACCTTGAAAAACACCTGCTGAACATGCAGGTGACCCGGATAAACGGATCCGCGAAAGAATACGAGCTTATGAAGACCGAGAAAG
Organism: uncultured Spirochaetaceae bacterium; assembly: GCA_902796985.1. Lineage (GTDB taxonomy): Bacteria > Spirochaetota > Spirochaetia > Treponematales > Treponemataceae > Treponema_D. Next base: position 436 of record CADBRC010000215.1, on the reverse strand, counting down.
CTTCGCTCGAACAGAAGATAAGCGAGCGCAAGGTCACGGCGACGTTCGACGGCATCATCGCGGCCATCAGTGCATCGGTCGGAGATTCGCTCGCCGCCAAGGACTCCATCGGTACGCTGGTGGACAAGTCCTACCTGACCGCCCAGGTGGAGATTGCCGAGACCGACGTGGCGAGCCTCGCCGTCGGGCAGAAGGTCATGTTCAGTTTCCCTGCCTACAAGAAGGAGAAGGTGGAGGGCTACGTCGTCAGCTGGCCGGCAATCGGCGAGACGACATCACGCGGGGCAACGGTCGTCAAGGCAAAGCTTCGGATAGACGATTACCCCCCGGTCATACTGCCGAATTTCTCCTTCTCCGGGACGATAGAGATAGCCCCGCCCGAAACCTTCCTTCTGGTCTCAAGCTATGCGGTGGGCCGGGAGAACGGGGCCGCCTT